>CAISDD010000455.1 GCA_903883985.1 uncultured Pseudomonadota bacterium
CGAACTGGGCCGAAAATCCGACGGCAGCGGAGTCCTTGTAGCCCTGGACCATCGGGATCGCGGACTGCAGCGCGAGCTCGCGTAGCGGCCGGTAGGTCCCGCGGCGCGTGACGTTGGCCTCAAAGGGGATCGTCGCTGTGGGCGGCATTGCCCAGCTGAGAACCTCGGGATGCCGCTTCGATATCTGCTCGCCAAGGAAGCTGATGGCGCTCATCTCGTCGGTCGGGTTCGCCTCGATCAAGGTCGGGACGAAGCCCGTCGTTGCGAACCTCAGCGCGATCAGATGAGCATTATCGACCGGCGTTGGCGTAAAGAGGCCCACCTCTGCGTTGGAAACCGCCTCAATGGAATCACGCTCTAGTTCGTAGCGGTAGATGTTGGACACGCCAGCGTAATAGCTGCTTCCAAAAAGGTAACGGCCGTCGTTGGAAAATACAAACCCTTCGGGGACGGCGCCTTCCAGAGCAAACGTCCGATAGGGCGTGGGATCGTCCTTTTCGAGCAGCCGGGTCCTCATGACCTTCACTTCAGTGTGGTACTTCAAGCTGCTGTTGCCAGGGCTGGAAACCGACACCGAGAGGAACTGGCCGTCTGGCGATACGTCCAGATCAAAGGCCTTCTCGTTCTTGCGAAAGACGTGCACCACCTTCCATTGGCTATAGGGAAAGGGAATGCGGACGATCATTCCAAAGCCATTGTTGAACCGAATTCCCCACAGGGATCGGTCGGCGGCATTGAAGGCGATGTCGCCAATGCGGGCCGCAGGCAGCAGTACGCGTGACTTCCTGCTTTTCAGGTCGAACGCCTCGAGGTTGCGGTGGTTTTCGTTGTTGCTGGTGTAGAAAAGCGTGGCCGTGGCGCCATCAAGCGCGAGCGAGGTGACTTTCAGCCCGAACGGCCCTTTCAGCTCGTGCAGGCGAGTCACCGTGCCGCTGTTGCGGTCGATGGAAATCAGACTGGACACCTTTCCGGGGCGCTTTACGGCAGCGTATAGCGTCGTGCCGTCGGAGGAGAGCAGCGTGCGAGTCGCGGCCCCGAGCACCTCGTGCGTGATGTCTTGCATGGCGGTGATCGGGTGCCGCCTAACGGTTTGCAGGTTTTCGGACTGGAAGGTTTTCTCCCAAAGTTGCCAGTCCTGCCAGGCGCGTTCCAGCGGCAAGCCGAACACGCGTTCAAAGTCCGTTGCGTAGTAACGGCGGGTCGCCACGTCTCGGCGCCACCAGGCGAGGACATGCTGCGGGTCATACGTGAGCGCGAGATAGCTCATGAAGCGGGTGCCGTACAGGTAGGCGTTGCCGCCCGCACGAAAGTCGACTTCCGTGCCTTTTGACACCAGCCCGAGCGGATCGTAGAAGCGCGCCCCTTCCTTCACCATTGCGCGGAACACCATCTCGTCATAGCCGCCAAGGGCACGACCAACCCCGCCGGACATCCAGGTTTCGGTGAACACCGCGCTGCCTTCCGGGTACCAGCGCGGCGCGGTGTTACGGGGGGTAGTCAGGTAGTAGTAGAGAAGACTTTCGGGGTGGCGAGAATCCACGTCCACCTTGCCGTGAAACAGCTGACGGTAGAACGCGTCCTCGGGACTTGGCTTCTCAAGGGTGACCACGTGCATGTTTTCATGCGCGCTCAAGGCGCGGAAGGTGTCGCCTTGGGGCAGGTACTCGTAGGGGTCGCTTTGGGGCGCGACGTCGATGAAGATGCGGTTATGCGGGCTTACGCTCGCCAACGCGTTAGACCGGTCGGCAAAGTCCTGCAGCAGGACGTTGATCTTTTCGGTCGGTACGTAGCCGAACAGGCGCCGGTGGCCTTCCAG
>CAISDD010000456.1 GCA_903883985.1 uncultured Pseudomonadota bacterium
CCACCGCGATCAGGGAAAGGGCGATCATGAGGCCGGCCAGGTGTTGGCTGGCGTCCGGTGCGATGGGCAGGGCGAAGCGCAGGAAGCCGTAGGCGCCCACTTTCAGGGTAATGGCAGCCAGCACCACGGAGCCGCCGGTGGGCGCCTCCACATGGGCATCCGGCAGCCAGGTGTGCACCGGCCACATCGGCACTTTCACCGCGAAGGCGAAGAAGAAGGCGATGAACAACAGTATCTGCGCCGACATCGCTAATGGCACCTTGTGCCAGACGAGGATTTCGAAGCTGCCGCCACTCTGGAAGAACAGATAGAGCAGCGAAACCAGCATCAGCAAGGAGCCCAGGAGGGTGTAGAGGAAGAACTTGATCGCGGCGTAGACGCGGTTCGGGCCACCCCACATGCCGATGATCAGGTACAGCGGGATCAGCATGGCCTCGAAGAACACATAGAACTGCAAACCGTCGAGCGAGGCGAACACGCCGTTGATGAGGCCGGACTGAATTAGGAAGGCTGCCATGTACTGGCCGACTCGTTCCTTGATGACTTCCCAGCCGGCCAGCACCACAAGGATGGTGGTAAAGCTGTTGAGCAGGATGAAGGGCATGGAGATGCCATCCACGCCCAGGTGGTAGTTGATCTTGAACAGCGGCACCCAGCGCGCTAGTTCTTCGAACTGCATGACTGCCGTGCCGGTGTTGAAGCCGGTCCACAAGGGGATCGTGATCGCAAATCCGATCAGGGCACCCAGCAGCCCCAGGGTGCGTTGTCCCTCCGAGTTCTCATCTCCGCCGGTGATGAGGATGAGCACTCCCACGAAGATGGGCACCCAGATGGCGAGACTTAACAGGCCGATTCCTTCCATCGTTTTCCTTCGCTGCGTGTGTGTGACTAAGTCCGTGCGAACAGGGTGGCCATGAGCAGCACACCGATGATCATCGCGAACGCGTAGTGGTAGATGTAGCCGGATTGGAGGTGGCGCACGACGCCGGCGATTCTGCCTACCAATTTGGCGGAACCGTTCACCACCCAGCCGTCGATGACGGTGACATCGCCCCAGCGCCAGAAGTGGCCGCCCAGCAGGCGAGCGCCACCGGCAAAGAACCAGTCATTGAATTCGTCGAGGCCGTATTTCTTCTCCAGGATCAGATAGATCAGGTGGAAACGCCGCTGCAGCATGGCCGGAATGTCCGGTCGCTTGAGGTAAAAGAACCAGGACAGCGATACGCCGGCGGCGGCCAGCCAGAAGGGCAAGCTAGCTAGAGCATGCAAGCCCATGTCTGCGGCACCCTGGAACTCGTGGTGGAGTTCCTCCATGGCGCCGTGGCGCTGCGCCACCTCGATGGCGTGGCCGAACCAGTCACCGAACAACATGGGTTCGATGGTGAGGTAACCGATGATCACGGAGGGGATCGCCAGCAGCACCAGTGGCAGGGTAAGCACCCAAGGGGGTTCGTGCGGACAGCTATGGCCGCCGTGGTGATGGCCGTGGACATCCCCGTTCTTGTCGGCCTCATGGTCGTGGGTGTCGTGGGCGCAATGGAAGCGCTCCTTGCCGTGGAACACCAGGAAATACATGCGGAAGGAATAGAAGGCGGTGACGAATACCCCGGCGACCACGGCGAAATAGGCGAAGCCGGAACCGGGCAGGTGGGAGAAATGGACCGCCTCGATGATCGAGTCCTTGGAATAGAAGCCGGAGAAGAAGGGAGTGCCGATCAATGCCAGCGAGCCGATCAGGGACGTAATCCAGGTGACCGGCATGTATTTCCGTAGTCCACCCATGTTGCGGATGTCCTGGTCATGGTGCATGCCGATGATTACCGAACCGGCCGCCAGAAACAGCAGCGCCTTGAAGAAGGCGTGGGTCATCAGGTGGAAGATTGCCGCCGAATAAGCGGACGCACCGAGCGCCACTGTCATATAGCCCAGTTGCGACAGGGTCGAGTAGGCCACTACCCGCTTGATGTCGTTCTGAATCACGCCCAGGAAGCCCATGAACAGCGCGGTGATGGCGCCGATCACCATGACGAAGGAGAGGGCGATGTCGGACAGTTCAAA
>CAISDD010000457.1 GCA_903883985.1 uncultured Pseudomonadota bacterium
CACCGTCATGCCCCAGATTCGCAACATCGCCATCATCGCCCACGTCGACCACGGCAAAACCACGCTCGTGGACCAGTTGCTCAAGGAGGGCGGCGTCTTCCGTTCCAACCAGGTGGTGGAGGAACGGGTCATGGACAACATGGACCTGGAAAAGGAAAAGGGCATCACCATCAAGGCGAAGAACGCCACCATCCACTGGCATGACACGATCATCAACATCGTCGACACCCCCGGACACGCCGACTTCGGTGGCGAGGTGGAGCGGGTGCTGGGCATGGTCGATGGCGTGCTGCTGCTGGTGGATGCTGTCGAAGGCCCGATGCCGCAGACCCGATTCGTCACCAAGAAGGCGCTCGCCCTGGGGCTGCGTCCCATCGTCGTGGTGAACAAGGTGGACCGTGACGGCGCCGATGCCGACAACGCCGTCAACCTGACTTTCGACCTATTCGACAAGCTGGGGGCCTCCGACGAGCAGCTCGACTTCCCCATCGTTTACGCCTCCGCCTTGAACGGCTGGGCGGTCCTGGAACAAGGCGATGAGCGCGTGGACATGAAGCCGCTGTTCGAAACCGTCCTGAAACATGTGCCGGCGCCGGCGACCGATGTCGAGGCGCCTTTGCAATTGCAGATTTCCGCCCTCGATTACAACAGCTACGTCGGCCGCATTGGCGTGGGCCGCATCCAGCGCGGCCGGGTGAAAACCGGCCAGCAGGTCATGGTGTTCTTCGGCACCGATGAAGAGATGATCGAGCATGAACGCGTCCCGCTCAGGGCCAAGGTCGGTCAGGTGTTCGGTTTCCGGGGCATGAGCAAGGTCGAGCTGGAAGAAGGCCTGGCCGGCGACATCGTCCAGATCACCGGCATCGAGGATCTGGTTCTAGGGGCGACCATCACCGACCTGGAAAATCCGGAAGCCCTGCCGCTCCTGAAGATCGACGAACCCACCCTGGCGATGCAGTTCATGGTGAACACCAGCCCTCTGGCTGGCACCGAAGGCAAGTTCGTCACCAGCCGTCAGATCCGCGAACGCCTGCACAAGGAGCTGCTCACCAATATGGCGCTACGCGTGCATGACACCAAGGACGCGGACATCTTCGACGTGTCCGGACGCGGCGAACTGCACCTGTCCATCCTCCTGGAAAGCATGCGCCGCGAAGGTTTCGAGATGGCCGTGGGCCGCCCGCGCGTGGTGAAGAAAATCGTCGATGGCGTGGAGCTGGAACCCTTCGAACAACTCACCGTGGACGTGGAAGAAGGCCACCAGGGGGGTGTCATGGAAAGCCTGGGGCTGCGCCGTGGCGACCTGCTCGACATGGTGCCGGACGGCCGAGGCCGAGTGCGCATCGAATACCGCATCCCTGCGCGTGGTCTGATCGGCTTCCAGGGTGAATTCATGAACTTGACCCGCGGCACCGGCCTGCTCTCCCACGTGTTCGACGAGTACGCGCCGATCAAGGAAGGCGGGGTCGCCGAGCGCCGCAACGGCGTCCTGATCTCCCAGGAGAACGGCGACGCCGTAGCTTACGCCCTGTGGAAGCTGCAGGATCGCGGCCGCATGTTCGTCAACCCTGGCGACAAACTGTACGAAGGCATGGTGATCGGCATCCACAGCCGCGACAACGACCTGGTGGTCAACCCGATCAAGGGCAAACAGCTTACCAACGTCCGCTCCTCCGGCACCGACGAAGCCGTGCGCCTGGTGCCCTCCATCCTGCTCAGCCTGGAGTCCGCCATCGAATTCATCGCCGACGACGAACTGGTGGAGCTCACCCCCAAGACCATCCGCATCCGCAAGCGCTTCCTCAACGAACACGACCGCAAACGCGCGGTGCGCGAAGGCTGAATCCCGGGGACTCTCTTACGGCGCCCGCTTTCGCGGGCCTTTTTCATTGGGGCGGCTGCCGTCAGTCCGTGAGCGAGTCCACCGATTCCTTGGCGAGTGTTTTGACATCCTTATCCATCAAGCCCTGCACGGCGTTCCTGACGGCCGACTTGACGCAGTGCTCTGGCTTCCTGAGCACTCCGGCGTTTCTATTGATACTATTTCTCCCTTGGGTCTGGCGGATACCCCCGCGCGTGCATAGCAAACCGTGTCTTCGCCGAGTCTCATGTCGCTGACGAAGAGCACGATCGAATATTTTTGATAGGGAAATCGATTTGTGAACGCGTCGGTGACGATGTCCGTGACCCAGGAATTCGCATCCTCGCCGTAGGTCTCACCAAATGTACTCACATGGTAGGTGCTGGTCTGTGCGGGCGAGGATAGGAGGAACGCGGCGGCGAACAGCGATTCAGACGTGGGAGTAAATCATCATGGCGCCGGTATCAAAGACTGTTGGGTTACGCCGACATGAAACCGTCGGCTAACCCAACCTACGCTGACTTGAACGCGAGCACCAACAAAATCGAGATCGCCGCCAGGAAGAGTACCGCCCAGCCCAGTTGTAGATACAAAACCAGACCGTAGTGTTTACGCAGATACCTGTGCTTCGCGCGCATTATTCTTCTGCTGGACCGAAAGGTCGCTGATTTTTATCGTTCCCACGCTCCAGCGTGGGAACGCAGTTTTGGACGCTCCAGCGTCCCGACCTAGAGCAAGGCCATGAGCCGAAGCCGATACGTCATCCTG
>CAISDD010000458.1 GCA_903883985.1 uncultured Pseudomonadota bacterium
CCCTTCCCCCTCCGGGGGAAGGGCTGGGGATGAGGGCCAGCGCCGGCAGCTTAATGAAGGCAAAATGAGTTACGCGACATTACTTATTTCCCAATGCAGAATTCGCTGAAAATCACTCCTAGCAAATCGTCGGCACTGAATTCACCGGTTATTTCCGACAGCGATGCCTGGGCCAAGCGCAATTCTTCCGCAAGGAACTCCAACTGTTTTCCGCAAGTTGCCGCCGCCTCCAGGTGTGCGCTGGTTCGGCGCAAGGCGCAGACGTGGCGGGCCCGAGCGATGAAACTACCCTCACCCGCCGCCTGCCAGCCAGCCAGTTGCAAAAGCCGACCGCGCAGCAGATCGATTCCCTGGGCGGTTCTGGCCGAAATCCAAAGCTCCAGGCCGTCTGCCGAGATACGTGGCTCCTCGTCAGTGAGGTCGATCTTGTTGTGTACGGTAAGCACAGGAATTCCACCAAGTTGAACCAGCATGGCGGACTCCTGTTCGCCAACACCGTGCTGGGCGTCAATCAGCAACACGGCGATGTCTGCTTTCGCCACTGCGGCCCACGTCCGCTCAATACCGATCTTTTCCACCGGATCCTCTGTTTCGCGCAACCCTGCGGTGTCTATGACATGCAGGCTGACACCCTTGATCTGGATGGCTTCCCGCACCGGATCGCGGGTAGTGCCAGCGATCTCCGTGACGATTGCCGCATCATAGCCTGCCAAACAATTGAGCAAGCTTGATTTGCCAACATTGGGCTGACCGATCAAAACCACATTCAGTCCCTCTCGCAGCAAGGCGCCTTGGCGTGCCTGGGCGAATACGGCATCAAGCCTGGCTCGGATGCCTGCCAACCTCCCCCAGGCGTCGGCCGATAACAGGAAATTGACGTCTTCCTCGGGGAAATCGAGTGTGGCTTCGACCAACATGCGCAGCTGGATCAGGGCATCTCGCAGATCATGGATGCGATTTGAGAATTCGCCCTCCAGGGAACGCAGCGCGGAGCGCGCTGCTTCACGGCTGCCCGCATCAATCAGGTCAGCGACCGCTTCCGCCTGGACTAGGTCGAGCTTGCCATTGAGGAAGGCACGTCGGCTGAATTCACCCGGTTCCGCCAGACGCGCTCCCAACTCCAGACAGCGCTCCAGGACGCCCTGCAAGACCATGGGCCCACCGTGGCCCTGAAGTTCCAGCACCTGCTCGCCGGTGTAGGAATGCGGCGCCGGGAAGAAGAGCGCGATACCCACATCGAGGCTAATACCTGTGGCATCGAGAAAATTTGAGTAGGTTGCGCGGCGCGGGGAGAGTTTCTTTCCCGTGAGGCCCAGAATGAAGGGCTCTATCGCACTCCCGGAGAGCCGCACTATCCCTATGCCACCCCTTCCAGAGGCGGTGGCGATGGCGGCGATGGGCTCAGGACTGTAAGCCGCGATGCGCCTACTCCACCCGCTCGGTGAAAAAAAACCAGTAGCGTCGGGAGTGGCCATGCGCTCCTATGTCAGTGTTTGCCGTCGTTGGCAGGGCGATTGACCACGGTGTTGATGCGCCATTGTTGCAGGATGGAAAGCACGTTGTTGACCAGCCAGTAGAGCACCAGGCCCGCCGGAAAGAACAGGAACATTACCGAAAAAGCGATGGGCATGATCATCATCACCTTGGCCTGAACAGGGTCCGCAGGCGCGGGAGACATCTTGACCTGGATGAAGGAGCTGATCGCCATGATCACCGGCAAAACGTACAAGGGATCGGGTTCGGACAGGTCATGTATCCAAAGGGCGAAGGGCGCCTGGCGCAGTTCCACCGTAACCAGCAGCACCCAGTACAGGGAAATGAACACCGGTATCTGGACCAGAATGGGCAAGCAGCCCCCCAGCGGGTTGATCTTCTCCTCCTGATAAATCTTCATCATCGCTTCATGAAGCTTCTGGCGGTCATCGCCAAAACGTTGTTTGAGGAGTTCCAGACGCGGCGCCAACTTGCGCATCTTTGCCATGGACTTGTAGCTAGCGGCGGAAAGAGGATAGAAGGCACCCTTGATCAGCACAGTGAGCAGAATGATGGCCACACCCCAGTTTTCCGCCAGCTTGTGCAGCCAATTGAGCATCACGAAGATCGGGTAGGCGAGCACCGTAAGCCAGCCGTAATCCACAACCAGATCGAGTCCAGGCGCCATCTGCTTGAGTTTTTCCAGCTCCTGCGGGCCGGCGTACAGCCTCATGGAGGTTGACTTGACCTCGCCCGGAGCCAGCTTCATGGCTGGCATGATCAATCCGGCGGAGAACTCGCCGTTGCCCAGACTGCGAGTATAAAACTCGCGCGGGGACGTATCTGCGGAATCGCGTGTCAGCCAGGCAGACAAGAAGTGATGCTGCACCACCCCGATCCAGCCATCCTTCGCCTCCTTGGTGTGTTCCTGAGTGCCTTTGGCGATAGCGTCGAATTTCACCTTCTGGAACTTGCCCACCTCTGTATAGATTGCCGGGCCGGTGAAGGTGTTGACCATCTTCGATTCGCCTTCCGGCGCCAGGCCGTGGCGCAGGTATTGGTAGTAAGGATAAGCATCCAGCCCAGCCTGACCGAGATTTCTGATTTGGCTATCTACGTCCACCACATAGCTGCCGCGCGTGAAGGTATAGGTCTTGACCACCTCAGCACCAGGAACGGTCGTTCTCATGGTCAGCTTGACCTGGTTCTGACCGTCCTTCAGCCGGTAATCACCCGAATCGAGCACGAACAGCGTCTTGTGGCTGGGCAAGCCCGGGCCGATCAGACCGTTCTGGGCAAAATAGTTGTGGCCCGATTTCTCTTCGAAGAGCCGAAACGGCAGGTTCGCATTCTCGTTCTCGCGATATTTCGTCAATTCCAGTTCGCGCAAATCACCGCCATTGGCGTCCACCACCGCGGTCATGACATCCGTAACCACCCTGACGCGAGGCCCCATGGCGAGTTGAGTCGATGCGGCCTGCGGGGGAACGCCCTTCAATGCCTGGCCGGGCGCAGGCGGCTGCGCATCGCCCATGCCCACAGCACTACGTGCCGCCGGCGCACTCGCGACGCTCATCTGCTTCGGATGCGTGTGCTCCTGCCACGCGTTCCAGAGCATCAGCAGGGAAAAAGAGAAAACTGCGAAGGCGATAAGACGCTGGGAATCCATGGGGCGCTAGGTCAGGTAAGGGTGGATGTGCGAGACAGCACACAGGTCTTGCAAGTTCCAAGGCCGGCCAGAAAATCCAATTTCAGCAAGGGTTCGTTACCGCGTGCTTTCAGTCTGGCGATGATATCCAGCCCAGCATTGCCAGTCTGGTCCTGGCGAAACCATTCTCGCAACAGCCTCTTGACGCGGTTGCGCCCAACGGCTGTGCGAATCACTTTTTTGGGAACGATCATTCCAAGGCGAGGTATGCTGAGGCCGTTCGGCGCCGCAAGCATATCGAGAGCAGCCCCTCTATGCACGCAGCGGAAACGAAAAACGGATGAAAACTCATCCGCTTCTCGCATTTTTTTCGTCCAGCCAAATCGTTGCCCTTCCGCTCCCAAGAGTTCAGCGAGCGTTGCAGGCAGCGAAACCGGTTGAAGCGGAAGCTGCTTCGACGTAGTCAAACGGCCAGACGCTTGCGGCCCTTGGCACGGCGAGCATTGATGACGGCACGCCCGCCCACGCTCTTCATGCGAGCGCGAAAGCCATGCGTGCGCTTGCGGCGTACAACGGAAGGTTGATAGGTGCGTTTCATGGGAAAACCTCGGTCGAAAACGCTGTATTAGACGTGTAAGTGTTTAATTTGTCAAACTTTCCGGAGGCAGGGGCGGCGGTGGTAGAATGCGCTGTCCTACTTGCAACCGCCTAGCCCACAACCAAATGGACGAATTCTGGAGTCATTGCCTCGCCCACTTTGAGCGAACTCTGAATACCCAGCAACTCAACACCTGGATCAGGCCGCTCGTGGCTGAGGTGGCGGTGGGGCAAGTGGATGTCATGGCTCCAAATGGTTTCGTGGCTCAGTGGGTACGCGACAAGTTTCTGTCGGAAATCGAGCAGCTCTCCATCGACTATTTCCCTGTTGCAACGCGAGTCGTTCTGAAAATTTCTGGCGGTCGCTCCTTGCGGCAGAGTGAAGAGAAGGTGCCAGGGGTAGGTCCGGATGAAAAACCGCTTACCCCCCCCCCGGTACGTGATCCGCGTCCTCCCACCAGGCAGGCGATAGAAACATCGGCAAAACCGATCGTCGCGCCGGATGAAAGCCGTATCAACCCCCAGTTCAACTTCGATACCTTCGTGGCTGGCAAGGCTAACGATCTAGCGCGAGCAGCTGCCTTGCAGGTGGCTGACAACCCGGGTTCGGGATACAACCCGCTGTTCGTCTACGGCGGGGTTGGCCTGGGCAAGACCCATTTGATGCATGCCATCGGCAACCGCATGCTTAAAGGCAATGCCAAGGCACGTGTGAAGTACATCCATGCTGACCGCTACGTTTCCGATATGGTTCGGGCCGTGCGCTCCAATTCCTACGATGACTTCAAACGCCGCTACGACTCCCTCGATCTCCTCATGATTGATGACATCCAGTTCTTTGCAGGCAAGGAAGGCACACAGCAGCAGTTTTTCTACACTTTCAACACGCTGATCGAGGACCACAAGCAGGTCATCATCACCAGTGACACCTTCCCTAAAGACATGGAGGGCATCGAGGAGCGCCTGAAATCACGCTTCAGTTGGGGTCTCACCGTCATGCTTGAGCCGCCCGAGCTGGAAATGCGCGTTGCCATCCTGCTTGACAAGGCTCGGCTGGAAAAGACCAGCCTGGATGAAGGTACCGCCTTCTTCATCGCCAAGCAGGTGCGGTCCAATGTGCGCGAGCTGGAAGGCGCCCTGAAGCGGGTAATCGCCTTCGCCCGTTTCAACAAGCTTCCAATTTCCATCGAACTGGCCAAGGAAGCTCTGAAGGATCTGCTGGCCGTGCAAAATCGTCAGATTTCGGTTGAAAATATCCAGAAAACCGTTGCCGATTATTTCAAGATCAAGGTTGCGGACATGTACTCGAAGAAGCGCACACGCATCCTGGCTCGTCCACGTCAGATGGCCATGTACCTGGCACGGGAACTCACCAATCTGTCCTACCCAGAGATCGGCCAGTCCTTCGGCGGCCGGGATCACACGACTGTGCTTCATGCCTGCGGCAAGATTGATGAGCTCAAGGCGGCGGACCAGAATCTGCGCCGCGACTACAACCTGCTGATCCAGGTACTAACAGGATGAGACGAGGAAAACTGGGGATAAACCTGTGCACAAGCGTGGGATTCGCTGTGTACAGATTGTTCATATCCCACCCTGGCAGCTCAGATGAAAAACTTGTCCACAAACCGTCCCCACTTTGTAAACAGGCTTACCCACGTATTTTTCAACAGCTTAAGCCGATGATTTTGTTAAACTTTGTAGAGTTATTCAGAGATTGACCCCTCACCTATCATTACTATCAGGAATATTTACATGCTTGTATTAAAGACACCCAAGGAAGCCTTGCTCAAGCCCCTGCAAGCGGTGGCAGGCGTGGTGGAACGCAAGCACACCCTGCCCATCCTCTCCAACGTGTTGGTGGAGGTGATGGGGGGTCGCGCAACCTTTATCGCCACCGACCTGGAATTGCAGATCAGCACATCGACGGAAGTAGAGGGCGCGTTGGATGCCTCCTTCACGGTCGCCGCACGCAAGATGCTCGACATTTGTCGTGCCCTTCCAGACAACCAGCCAATCTCCCTGGATCTATCGGACGAACATCAGCTTAAGATCCAGTCCGGAAGGAGTCGCTTTAATCTTCAAACTTTGCCGGCCCGAGATTTTCCCAGGTTGAAGATTCCCGATGGCGAGGGTTATTCCTTTAGCTTGCCCCAGGGCCAGGTCAAACGCTTGCTCGCAAGCGTGCAGTACGCCATGGCTGTGCAGGATATTCGCTACTACCTGAACGGCATGCTGTTATCGATACAAGGCACGCGGCTGACTGTGGCAACCACCGATGGCCATCGGCTGGCGGTTGATGCCATCAACCTAATAGACGCGGCGAAGCTGGATGTCGATGTCATCCTTCCACGCAAGACAGTGCTGGAACTCGGGAAGTTGCTGGGGGACGACGAAGAGCCCGTTGATATACAGATCAATCAAAACCAGGTGGTGTTCAGACGGCCTAATTTCGAATTGCGTAGCAAGGTAGTGGATGGAAAATTTCCGGATTGGCAACGCGTTATTCCGGTGGGTCACGACAAGATATTCATCATCGCCCGACAGCGTTTGGCACAGACTATCACTCGAGCGGCCATCCTCACCAACGAGAAATACCGTGGCGCACGTTTGGCGCTTACTGCAGGAACCCTGCGCATCGCCTGCAGCAACAACGAACAGGAAGAAGCTCAGGAAGAACTCGACATCGACTACAACGGTGAGCCACTCGACATCGGTTTCAACGTGCAATATCTGCAGGATGTACTCAATAATTTGGGTAACGACACGGTGCAGTGCTCGTTTGGTGACCCGACTAGCTCCATGCTGATCATGATTCCAGGTGACGAGAATTTTCGCTACGTGGTCATGCCCATGCGTATTTGAATAGGACTATCAGTTGTCAGTTGGCCGCTCATAGTATTGGCAGCCAACAGATAACTGCCGACTGCAAACAAATATAAAAGGTTTCACGTGGAACATCCTAGCGGTAACGGCGGCTACGACGAGGACAGCATTCAGCAACTTGAGGGTCTGGAGGCTGTGCGCAAGCGGCCAGGCATGTATATCGGCGATACATCGGATGGCTCCGGCCTGCACCACATGGTGTTCGAGGTTCTCGATAATGCAATCGACGAGGCCCTTGCCGGTTACTGCGACGACATCAAGGTCATCATCCATCCGGACAACTCGATTTCCGTGTCTGACAACGGCCGTGGCATCCCGGTCGGCGTGAAGATGGACGACAAGCATGAGCCAAAGCGTTCCGCCGCAGAAATTGTCATGGTTGTGTTGCACGCGGGTGGAAAGTTCAACCAGAACAGTTACAAGGTATCCGGTGGCTTGCACGGGGTTGGCGTCTCCTGCGTTAATGCACTGTCCAAGTGGTTACGCCTCGTCATCTATCGCGACGGCAAAAAGCACTTCATGGAATTCCACCGCGGTGTCCCGGAAAACAGGCTGATCGAGATTTACAACGGCGTCGAAGTTTCTCCATTGAAAGTACTTGGGGATAGCGTGCGTCGCGGAACCGAGGTGCACTTTTCTGCAGACGAAGAAATTTTTGGTCATGTGGATTTCCATTTTGACGTTCTGTCCAAGCGAATTCGTGAACTTTCCTTCCTGAACAATGGCGTCAAGATTGAACTGCTGGATGAGCGCGACGGCCGCTGCGAGAATTTTGCTTTCTCAGGTGGCGTGAAGGGTTTTGTTGAATACATCAACAAGGCCAAGACCGTCCTGCATCCAAACGTGTTCTATGCCACCGGTGAGTCGAAAGTTGGCGATACCGGTGTGAGCATCAGCAGTGAAGTGGCGATGCAATGGAATAGCGGCTACCAGGAGCAAGTGCTTTGCTTCACCAACAACATTCCTCAATCGGATGGTGGTACTCACCTCACTGGGTTGCGCGCTGCGATGACCCGAGTGATCAACAAGTACATTGAGGAACACGAGATCGCGAAAAAGGCGAAGGTGGAAATCACTGGCGATGACATGCGCGAAGGACTTGCCTGTGTGCTATCGGTAAAGATGCCAGACCCGAAGTTCTCCTCGCAGACCAAGATGAAACTGGTCTCGTCGGAAGCGCGTCCGGCCGTGGAGGAAACGGTTTCTCAAAAACTCTCCGAGTACCTTCTGGAGCGACCGGCGGACGCTAAACTCATTTGCGCCAAGATCGTCGAGGCGGCGCGCGCTCGAGAAGCGGCTCGCAAAGCGCGGGATATGACACGGCGCAAGGGTGTTCTCGATTCAGCCGGCCTTCCCGGCAAACTTGCCGATTGTCAGGAAAAAGATCCGGCCCTTTGTGAACTCTATCTGGTCGAGGGAGACTCGGCCGGCGGCTCGGCAAAACAGGGGCGGGACCGGAAGTTCCAGGCCATCTTGCCACTCAAGGGCAAGATACTCAATGTCGAGAAGGCTCGCTTCGACAAGATGCTTTCGTCCCAGGAAGTCGTCACCTTGATCACCGCGCTCGGCACCGGTATTGGCACTGGTCTTGGCAAGGATGACTATAACCCGGCCAATCTTAGATACCACCGCATCATCATCATGACGGATGCTGACGTGGATGGATCGCATATCCGCACTTTGTTGCTCACCTTTTTCTACCGCCAGATGCCAGAACTGGTTGAGCGAGGCCACATCTACATCGCCCAGCCCCCTCTCTACAAGGTGAAACAGGGTAAGCGGGAGACCTACCTGAAGGATGATTATGAATTCAAACAGTATCTGTTGCGTGAGGCCCTCAACGGTGCGGAACTGATCCCGGAAGCCGGGGCGGAAGCATTGAGCAAGGAGAGTTTTGAACGTATTGCCAGAGAGTTTCTTCTCGCGGATGCCATGATCGAACGCCTGTCGCGCCGCATGGATCCGGACGTGCTTTACAGTCTGCTGAAGGTCGGCACCTTGAGCCTCAACAACGAGGCTGGTGCCGAGGATGCGGCGCGGCAGCTGAGTACGGTTCTCTCCAGGATTGGCGCGGTGAAGATCAAACCAGTGCAGTACGAAGGCGACCTCGGTTGGCGACTGGAAATCACTCGCAGCAAACACGGCATCGGCCATACCAGCTACCTCGATCACAACTTTGTCGAAGGTGGCGACTATGACCAGTTACGTCGCACTGCGGGGATACTCGATGGCTTACTGCTTCCTGGCGCGGAAATCCGTCGCGGCGAGGCGCGTACTCCTGCTTACGATTTCAAACAAGCCATTGACTGGCTGCTGGGCGAGGTCAAGAAAAACCTTGGCGTACAGCGCTACAAAGGACTGGGTGAAATGAATCCGGAGCAACTCTGGGAAACCACCATGGATCCGAAAGTCCGCCGCTTACTGCGTGTGCAGATCGAAGACGCCATTTCTGCTGACGCAATCTTCACGACTTTGATGGGAGAGGAAGTAGAACCAAGGCGTTTGTTCATTGAGACCAATGCGCTGGGGGTTCGGAACCTGGACGTCTGACCTGTGCTGACCAAGTTCAGACTTCCTGATCCAGCAGTAAGTGAAGCTTGCACCTTTTTGCAATTCAGACCTGTGAGTAAATCATCATGGCGCCGGTATCAAAGACTGTTGGGTTACGCAGACATGAAACCGTCGGCTAACCCAATCTACGGCACCGCTTCCCAACCCGTAGGGTGGATAAGCGATAGCGCATCCACCATCACCGCTGCCAAAGGTGGATGCGCTTTGCTTATCCACCCTACGGGCGGGTTTGAAACCCGCCCCTACATGCCCTACGGGCGGGTTTGAAACCCGCCCCTACCTGCCGTACGGGCGGGTTCGAAACCCGCCCCTGCATGTCGTAC
>CAISDD010000459.1 GCA_903883985.1 uncultured Pseudomonadota bacterium
GCGATCACATTGCCCTTGGACTTGGACATCTTGTGGCCCTTGGCGTCCACCACGAAGCCGTGGGTCAACAATGCGCGGTAGGGGGCATGGCCGTCGCTGGCGCAACCGGTGAGCAGGCTGGACTGGAACCAGCCGCGATGCTGGTCGGAGCCCTCCAGGTAGAGGTCGGCCGGATGTTCCAGGCCGACGCGTTTCTTCAACAGGCAGGCGTGGGTGACCCCGGAATCGAACCAGACGTCCAGGGTGTCCCTGGATTTCACATACTCATCCGCCTCGACACCCAGGAGTTCCAGGGGGTCCAGGTCGAACCAGGCTTCGATGCCGCGCTGCTCCACCCGTAGCGCCACGATTTCCAGCAGTTCCAGACTGCGCGGGTGCAGCGCTCCCGTGGTCTTGTGCGTGAAGAAGACGATGGGCACACCCCAGTTGCGTTGCCGCGAGATGCACCAGTCCGGGCGGCCCTTCAGCATCGCCGTGAGGCGCTCGCGCCCCCAGGCGGGGAAGAACTCGGTTTCCTCCACCGCCAGCATGGCGAGGTCGCGCAGAGTGTTATTCCCCTCCCCCCCCGGGGGAGGGGCTAGGGGAGAGGGAACCCGGTTTGCGGTATCCACCTCCCTTCCCTCATCCCCGGCCCTTCCCCCGGAGGGGGAAGGGAGAATACGGTCCATCCCGATGAACCACTGTCGTGTGGCGCGGAAGATGATCGGCGTCTTGTGCCGCCAGCAGTGCGGGTAACTGTGTTTGAGATTGCCGCGGGCGAGCAGGTGGCCCATTTCGCTGAGGGTCTCCAGCACCCTCTTGTTGCCATCCCACACGGATAGGCCGCCGACGATGGGCGTATCGGCGTAGAACTTGCCGTCGTCGCCGACCGGGTTGGCGACTTCCAGTCCGTATTTCAGGCCTGCGATATAGTCGTCCTGGCCATGGCCTGGGGCGATGTGGACCAGGCCCACACCCGCATCCAGGGTGACGAAATCGGCCAGGATCAGCGGCACCTGACGGTCGGAGAAGGGGTGGTGTAATTGCAGGCCTTCGAGTGCAGCGCCCTTGATCTGGGCGACGGTTTCCACCACCTCGAACTCGTAACGCCGGATTGCGCTTTCCGCCAGGTCACGCGCCAGGATCAGGAGGCCCTTGGGGGTGCGAACCAGGTCATAGATGAATTCCGGAGGCACCGCCACCGCGCGGTTGGCAGGAAGTGTCCAGGGCGTGGTGGTCCAGATCACCGCGTAGGCGGGCGTGTCGAGATGGGCCACGCCGATGCGCCTGGCGAGATCGTCGAGATCCGCGACCGGGAAGGCCACGTCGATAGCCGGCGACACCTTGTCCTCGTATTCCACTTCCGCTTCCGCCAGGGCCGAGGCGCAATCCACGCACCAGTGTACCGGCTTGGCACCCAAGTACAAATGGCCGTTGCCCTGGATGATCCCGAGTTGGCGAATGATGTCCGCCTCGAACTGGAAGTCCATGGTCCGGTAGGGGTGTTCCCAGTCGCCCAGGACGCCCAGGCGGATGAAATCGGCCTTCTGCCGCTCCACCTGGGTGGCTGCGTATTCACGGCAGAGTTCGCGGAATTTCGCCGGTGCCATGGCTTTGCCGTGAGTCTTTTCCACCACCAGTTCGATCGGCAGTCCGTGACAATCCCAGCCTGGCACATAGGGCGCGTCGAAACCATCCAGGGTTTTGGACTTGACGATGATGTCCTTGAGTATCTTGTTCACCGCGTGGCCGATGTGGATGTCACCGTTGGCATAGGGTGGGCCGTCGTGGAGGATGAATTTCGGTCGCCCGGCGCAGGCAGCGCGTATCTTCTCGTAGAGCTTGTTCTCCTGCCATTGCTTGATCCAGCCCGGCTCCCGCTTCGCGAGGTCGCCGCGCATGGGGAAGGGGGTGTCGGGCAGATTCAGTGTGGTCTTGTAATCAGGCATTATTATTTATTCGGTTTGGTCAGGATTGCGGCGGGTGCACAGAGTATGGATGTTTCGCCGGGCGTCCCGGCAATCCCCATCCCCTTCACTACCCGATCAGACACTCAATAACTCCCGCGCTTGCTGGGCGTCCAGATCGATCTGCGCGATCAGCGTCTCCATGCTGGGGAATTTCGCCTCTTCGCGCAGCTTGTGCAGGAATTCCACGCGCAGATGCTGCCGGTAGAGGTCGCGAGCGAAATTGAACAGGTGCACTTCCAGTGTCGGGCGGCCATTGGTGTGCACCGTGGGGCGGGTGCCCAGGCTGGCCACGCCGGGCCAGTCGGGGTGCTCCAGGCCCTGGACGTGTACGGCGAAGATGCCATTCAGCGGCGGCTTGTTGTGCTTCAACTGGATATTGGCCGTGGGGTAGCCGATCTTGCGGCCGAGTTGGTCGCCGCCGACGACGCGGCCGGAGATCGAATAGGGTCTGCCCAGCAGCTGCGCGGCCATGGCCATGTCACCCGAGATTAGCGCCTCGCGCACGACGGTGCTGGATGCGCGCTGACCGACGGCCTCCACGGTGTGTAAGGATTCGGTCTGGAAGCTGAACTCACCGCCCATGCGTGCGAGCAGGGAGAAATCACCGGTCCGCCTGGCACCGAAGCGGAAGTCGTCGCCCACTAACACGTAACGAGCTTTGAGGCCTTCAACCAGGATGCGACGCACGAAGTTCTCGGCGGAAAGCGCCGCGAAATCACGGGTGAAGCGGCAGACATGGACATGTGCCACCCCTAAGCCGCGCAGGATTTCCAGTTTTTCGCGCAAGCTGGTTAAGCGGCCGGGAGCGGATTGTGGCGCGAAAATTTCCCGAGGATGCGGCTCGAAGGTCAGCACGGTGGGGGCGGCGCCCACCGAGGCCGCGCGCGCGGTCAGGCGCGCCAGCATGGCCTGATGGCCGAGATGGATGCCGTCGAAGTTGCCTATGGTCACGGCGTTAGGACGGGTGGCATGAGGCCAGCCGTGGGTCATCAACATGGCATGGAATGGGTGGCTGTAAAAGGATGAATCTTAGCGACTCGCAAGGGGTGGAGTCTATGCAGGAACTCGCTGGGGCGACGTGGATGGCTATGGGCAGCCGCTTACTTTCGCATCTCGTCGAGGGCTGCACTGTTCGAACGCCGGTTTATTACGCGCTTTCACCCGTCCCTTTTACCACGCGCTTGCATGTCGAGATATAGGGATTCCACGCGCTCCCGTGCCCATGGAGTGCGACGCAGGAACTTGAGGCTGGAGGAAATGCCAGGGTCGTGGGTGAAGCAGCGGATCTCGATGCGTTGCCCAAGCCCTGGCCAGTCGTAGCGGGCCACCAGTTCGTTCAAGAGTTGTTCCAGGGTGATGCCGTGGAGGGGGTTGTTGGGTTGAATCGCTTTCATGGGTGAACGTGCGCTCCTGGTTTAGGAACCGGAAGGTCTCCGGTCTGGCCTGGGGGGGGGGCGGTTATGCCCAGGTTGTTGGGAAGGTCGCAGTAGCCAATGGTTTAGCTTGGTTCACCTCTAAACGACCGCCCGAACCCCTCCGGTGAACGGGCCGAATTTACTGGGAGCCGGGCTAGTACTGGTTAGACCTTGTGATACACCTCCGCCCCCTGTTTCACGAACTCCACCGATTTCACTTCCATGCCACGCTCCAGGGCCAGGGCATCCGAGATGCCCTGTTTCGCGGCGAAGTCGCGCACGTCCTGGGTGATCTTCATGGAGCAGAAATGCGGGCCGCACATGGAGCAGAAATGGGCGACCTTGGCGGACTCCTTGGGCAAGGTCTCGTCGTGGAAGGATTTTGCCTTGTCC
>CAISDD010000460.1 GCA_903883985.1 uncultured Pseudomonadota bacterium
ATGTTCGATGCTCCTGAATACGGGTTGGCAGCAGGGGAAATCGCGGCATTTTAGCGGCCTGTTTGTTATCATGCCAGTCTTTCGAGCGGGCTTTAAGTCCAATCCATCCTGCCATGCTCAACGCCGCATTCCACACTACTGTCGCGCAACTGCGTGAACTCCCCCTCGACAGCCTGGCCGAAGTTGCCTTCGCGGGCCGCTCCAATGCAGGAAAGTCCAGCGCCATCAATACCTTGTGCAATCACAAGCGGCTCGCTTTCGTCAGCAAGATGCCGGGGCGCACGCAACATCTCAACTTTTTTCGTGTCGAGGAAAGCCGCTACCTGGTCGACTTGCCCGGCTATGGCTACGCGAGGGCGCCCAAGGATCAAAAACATGTCTGGCAGGCGCTGATTGGCGGCTATCTCGGGCAGCGGCCGCAACTAGCCGGCCTGGTCATGATCATGGACGTGCGCCATCCCTTGACCGAGCTCGACCGTTCCCTGCTGGACTGGTTCCAGCCTTCCGGGCGGCCGGTGCATGTGCTGCTTTCCAAGAGCGACAAGCTCTCACGCAGCCAGTCCTTGCCGGTCCTGAGGCAAGTGCGCACGACCCTGCTCGAGGCGGGATTCGACGCCTCGGTGCAGCTATTCTCCAGCCCCAAGCGCGAAGGGATCGAGGAGGCGGAGTCGGTGGTGCGCGGCTGGCTGGGCGTGCAAAAAAAGAACCCGACCCCAGGAGAAGAGGTCGGGCCAAACCTGTCTTGAACTCGCGTCAAGACGCCCGCCCAGGGAGGAAGCGGGGGACGGAGCCATCCGTCCGGCAATTAGACTAAAGCGCGTTGCCAGGGTTCCCGATTATTTTACTTGTGACTTCGGCATTTTTGTTTCAGAGGGTGAATTCATGTTCGATCTGTCCAGTTTTCCGCATAAACGCATGCGCCGCATGCGCCGTGACGAGTTTTCCCGCCGCCTGATGCGGGAACAAACCCTGACTTCGGCCGATTTGATCCTGCCGGTGTTCGTCCTCGACGGCGAGAACCGCATCGAGGAAGTGGCCTCGATGCCGGGTGTGCGCCGCATGTCGCTCGACCATCTCCATTCCGTCGCGGAAGACTGCCTGGAGCTGGGTATTCCGGCCCTGGCCCTGTTTCCTGTGATCGACACCGCGCTGAAGAGTCTGGATGCCGCCGAGGCTTACAACCGCAAGGGTCTGGTGCCGCGCGTCGTGTCCGCCCTGAAGGCGCGCTTCCCCGAGTTAGGAATCATCACCGACATCGCTCTGGACCCCTATACCAGCCACGGCCAGGATGGCCTCATCGACGCCGGCGGTTATGTGCTCAACGATGAAACCATCGCCGTGCTCACCCGCCAGGCGGAGTGCCATGCGGCAGCCGGCGCGGATATCGTCGCCCCCTCGGACATGATGGACGGGCGCATCCATGCCGTGCGTGAAGCGCTAGACGCCGCCGGCCACCTGCATACACGCATCCTTGCCTATTCGGCCAAATATGCCTCCAGCTTCTACGGCCCGTTCCGCGATGCGGTCGGTTCGTCCGGCAATCTGGGCAAGGGCAACAAACACACGTATCAGATGGACCCGGCGAACAGCGATGAGGCGCTCTGGGAAGTTGGTCTGGATTTGCAAGAAGGCGCGGACATGGTGATGGTCAAGCCGGGCATGCCTTATCTGGATATCGTCCGCAGAGTGAAGGACACCTATCGCGCGCCCACCTTCGTTTACCAGGTGAGTGGCGAGTACGCCATGTTGAAGGCCGCCGCGCAAAACGGCTGGCTGGACGAGAGAGCCTGCGTGCTGGAAAGCCTGCTGGGCTTCAAACGCGCCGGCGCCGACGCGGTGCTGACCTATTTTGCCCTGGACGCGGCCCGTTGGCTGGCGGAGTAGGCGTCTCAGATGAAACGTGTGCGGCGTTCGCGGTCGATGCGTATGATGTAACGCTGGATTTCGGTTTCCACGCTGGGCGGCAGGTCGATGAACTTGCAGCCGGCGCGGTGTGTGTGGCGACCGTTCTTCAGCGTGATTTCGAAGGTAGTGCAGACGGAGAGGCTCAAGGCGAATTCGCCCGAACCGGGCAGGGTAATGCGGCAACCGTGGTAGGTTCTGCCCGCGGTCAGTTCACCCCCTTCCTGATAGGCCAGGATGCCGAGGCCGCCGATACTGATATCCACCACCACCGTTTCGAGCATGCCCTGGTCGGCGTTGATCAGGCATTTCACCGGGTTGACTACCGAAGTCACCAGGCGGTAATACTCGCGCCGCTGCAAACGCAGCAGTTCCTCGGGCATCGCGACCCGGAATGTGTTTTCGTTGCCCTGGACTGCCCGCTCGCCGTTGCGGCAGGAAAACTGTACGCGCACCTGGTTATGTGTGGTGGCGAACGTGACGCTTTTGGCGGCAAGCAGTTGGACATTCAGCCTTTCGTCCGGGCCATAACCCAGATAAATGGCCTTGTGCTCTATCGCGACGATGGAGGTCAGCAGGAAATCTTTGCCGTTCTCCCCATAAGCGGCGACGATACCCTTGTCCTGCATGACATCACGCAGCACGCGCTCGATTTCCCCGGGGTGCCGAACCAAGTAGCGGTTGGCGTCATCGCTGGTAAGCAGTTCAATCTTCATGGGCGTATTGTATCGGCATGCGACGTTTGAGCTCACGATGATCGAACTTATACTGCGTAGGCTGCGTTTCGATTACGCGCGAGTATTGCATAGAATGTACTGATGGGAGCCCGGATCGATGGGAATACTGGATCGCTTCAAGGTTGCGAGCCGGAGTTGGGCGAGAACCATTGTGGCCTTCGAGTCGCCGCAGCGCCTGCGCGTGGTGGCCGGGGCGGCGGTGGCGCCCAGTGCCGGGCAGATCACACGAGAAGACCAGTTCAAGATTCGCCTGGCGCATAACGACGAGCGTTCGAGGGATGCCCGGTTTTTCGTGGAGAAGCGTTACGGTGAGGCCGGCTACCACGGTGGGGATAGTGCCGCGCGCAGCACCTGCCCGGAGAGCATCACCCTGGCTACCTACCATGACGAGCAGGTCATCGGCACCATGTCGCTGGGCTTCGATGTCGGCAAAGGCTTGCTGGCCGACGAGCTCTACAAGGAGGAGATCGATCTGGTGCGCGCTCGTGGCGGCTCGGTTGCCGAAATCACACAGTTCGCGCTCGACACCAGGATGACTTCGAAGCGTTTCCTCGCCGCGATGTTCAACGTGGCCTACATTTACCTTTGCAATCTGTGGAGTTATACGGATCTGGTCATCGAGGTCAACCCCTCGCACGCCCCTTTTTACATCCGCATGCTGGGGTTTGTCGCAATCGGCGAAGAACGCATGTGCATGCGCGTCAATGCGCCCGCCGTGTTGCTCTGGCTCAATCTCGTGGAAAAACAGAAAATCATGCGCGCTGTCGCGGGACAACATCAACTCGCCAGGCAAGACAAGACGCTATACCCGTACTTTTTCCCGGCCCAGGAAGAAGCGAGCATCACCGATCGTCTGCTGCGGGCCGAGCCCAGGTAGCCGAGATTACCCTCGGCTACGTAGATCTGTGTGTTCGATCACACAGAGGTGCAGCCTGATCCCAGACTCAGGATATAGTGCGGAGGGTGACCTAACCTTAGTAGATGGCATTACGCCGATACCCTGGTATCCTGTCCCTGATGCCGGCGCACGTAGGGTGCGGCGTTGTGGTGTCGCAATGGTTCATGGGGGGACAGGAGATGCCAAGCGTTATCGAGAGGATACTGGATTTGGCGCGGTGGGCGCCGAGCGGGGACAACACGCAGCCATGGCGTTTCGAGATCAAGGATGACCGCCACGTACTGGTACATGGCTTCGACACACGCGAGCATTGCGTATACGACCTGGGCGGCTTTGGTAGCCAGATCGCCCACGGCGCCTTGCTCGAGACGCTACGCATAGCCGCAACGAGTTATGGTCGGCGCACGGAAGTGGTTCGCAGTGAAGACGCGTATGAGACCCGTCCGATTTATGACGTCAGGTTCTACCAGGATGCGCAGATCGAATCCGACCCCCTGCTCCCGTACATCGAACGTCGTTGTACGCAACGTCGCCCTTTCCGCATGCATCCACTCACACCAGAGGAAAAGAAGGCACTGGAGGATAGCGTTGGAAACGCTTACACCATCCAGTGGATCGAAGGCTGGGGTGGCCGTTGGGCCATGTCGAAGCTGCAATTTTGCAGCGCCTGGATCCGACTCACCATTCCCGAAGCCTACGAGGTCCATCGCAGCATCATTCAGTGGAACGCCCGCGAGTCCGAAGACCGTATACCCGATGCCGCGGTGGGACTGGACCCGCTCACCCTGAAGTTGATGCGCTGGGCCATGGGAAGCTGGCAGCGTGTCGCCTTCCTCAACGAGTATCTTGCCGGCCATGTCCTGCCCCGGATCGAACTGGATTTACTGCCGGCCCTGCGTTGTGCTGCTCACTTCGCCCTTCTGCGGAACGACGAACCACAAGGAATCGATGACGCAGTGGACAGTGGCCGTGCTTTGCAGCGGTTCTGGCTAACCGCTACCCAGCTTGGCTTGCAGTTGCAACCGGAGATGACTCCATTGATTTTCTCTCGTTATGTGCGTCTGGGGGTTCCCTTCACCCGGTTCGAGCCTGCCACCAGGCGGGCACGGGAAGTGGCCATCCTGCTGGAACGATTGCTGGCCGTGCCGCCTGGCCGGGCGGTGTTCATGGGGCGAGTCGGGCACGGGCACCCGCCGCTAGCCCGTTCAACCCGGCACCCGCTGGACAAGCTGTTGGTGCCGTCGAGCGCGGAGTGAGCATGGGGCTGACCACGGCGCTGCGCTCGCCCCTCGAGAATCAACCTATAAAAAGCAGGGTGAACAATAACGACTATTTTGGAGGTCGCCATGACAAATGAAATTGATTTCGAGAAACTTGTGCTGATTGCGGGGGGGCATAGTGCCTTTCAATTGCTTTGGGCGGGGGTGGAATTGGGCGTGTATGATCATCTCGCCGCAAGATCCGGAATGAATCTGGACGAATTGGCCGAAGCGCTGCAACTCGCCAGGCAACCCGCGCGCATCCTGATGCTTGGGCTGACGGCGCTGGGCTTGGTGATGCGCGACCCCGAAGGCCACTACCGCAATGCCGCGCTGACCGACGCCAGGCTGGTCAAGGGAAGGGCTGGTTATGCCGCCCCTATCCTCGGCTGGCAGGCGCATATCGTCTATCCCGGCATGCAGGATTTAGTCGCCTCCCTGAAACAGAACAGAAACGTCGGCCTGGAGCGCTTCGCCGGGACGGAGCCGACCTTGTATCAGCGCCTGACCCACGACCAGCCACTACAGACGGTGTTCCAGGACGCCATGAGCGCTTTGTCCAGGCAGTCCAATGCCTTCTTGCCGGCCGCCATGGATTTTGGCAAATACCAGGTAGTGGTGGATGCCGGGGGCGGTGACGGCACGAATGCCATGGCCATCGCGCGCCATTATTCATCGATTAAAACTTGCGTCTTCGATTCCGCGTCGGTATGCGAACATGCGCGGCAAAACATAGGCCAGGCCGGCATGACCGAGCGCGTCAGCACCTGGCCGGGGAATTTTTTCCAGGACCCTTTCCCTCCTGGCACCGACTGCGTTCTTTATTGCCACATCCTCACCATCTGGTCCATGGACCACAACCGCCTGCTACTCAAGCGCACCTTCGACGCGCTGCCGCGAGGGGGGGCCGTGGTGATCTTCAACATGATGGGTGCCGATGACGACAGCGGGCCGCTGAGCACCGCGCTGGGTTCTCCTTACTTCCTGGCGATCGCCACCGGCGAGGGCATGTTGCATCCCTGGAAGGATTACGAGGCCGCGTTGAAGGAGGTGGGGTTCGAGCAGACCGTACGCCTGGATCAGGGTTTGCCGCTGGATCACGGCATTCTCGTGGGCATCAAGTAGGACGCAGCCTTGGAGCCGACATGAACTATGACTACTTTGTGGCTTTCAACCGCAATCTGGGGTTTCTATCTCTGGATGAGCAGGACCGGCTCAAGAATGCCAGGGTTGCCATAGCCGGATTGGGAGGAACCGGCGGAGCGCAAGTCCACGCCTTGTCACGCATGGGGGTGGGGAAATTCCACCTGGCGGACCCGGACACCTTTGAGCTGGTCAACTTCAATCGACAAAGCGGGGCTACGCTGCCCAACCTGGGGCGGTTGAAAACCGACGTCGCCAGGGAAACCATCCTGGCCATCAATCCCCTGGCAGAGATCGAGGTATTCGAGCAAGGAATCGGCATCGGCAACATCGACCCATTTCTGCAAGATGTCGATGTGGTCGTGGATTCCCTGGATTTTTTCTGTTTCGATGAACGTTTTCTGCTCTATGCCAAGGCGCGGGCGCGGGGACTGTGGGTGTTGACGGCTCCTCCTCTGGGCTTTGGCTTTACCCTGCTCATGTTCGACCCAAGAGGGATGACCTTCGAGTCTTATTTCGGGTTCCACGCCGGCATGAGCGAGCGTGACCGGGTTGTCGCTCTGATTGCCGGCATTGCCCCCAAGCCCTTCATGCTGCGCTATCTGGATCTAAAAAAACCGGATGCGACGGAGCACAGGTTGCCTTCGGTAGGTGCCGCGCCTTTCATGATCGCTGGCGTCATCGCCACCGAGGTGACCCGGTTACTGACCGGGAAGGGCCCGGCCATGGCCGTACCCAGCATCTACCAGTTCGATGCGCTGCTGCGTCGTTTTCGCCGCAGAACCTATTGGTGGGGCATGCGCGGGCCGCTGCAGAGGCTGAAGCGACTCCTCCTCGACCGCATGCTGCCTCGGTAAAATGATGCGGCCACGGGGCTGCGGGCATGAAAGGTGGCTGGAATGTGTCGGTTTTTTTTACACACGCGCCAGCAACAACACCTAGTCCATATCCCTACGATCAATTTTCACCAAAGGTTTCAAGCAGTTAAAAAACATCTCCGAGTTGGCATGATGCCTGCTTATGGTTGGTCAGTGATGAAGATCATCATCACCAGTCAAGTAACAGACATACCATCCAGGAGAGGATCATGAAACTGAATAAATTAACTGTCGCCACCGGCCTGGCGCTCTGCGCAATGACCGTTGCGGGTTCAGCACAAGCAGAAGCCTTGGCCACATCCGTGTTGAACATCACCGGATTCAAAATCTCTGGCACGGGTGGGGAGTTGACGGTGGGTGTGCCCGCGGGCCCGGGCTTGGGTGCGCTGGTCGTGGGTACGACTTCCGACTCGTCCAGCATCTCGGCCAACCTCGACGGCGGCGTGCCTACGGCTGCAACGGCAGGCCCCATTCCGATTAGCGCGACTCCCGTCGATTTGCTTCCTGTGAGCCAGGGCACCGTAACCCCCGCTTACGTGAACAACAGCTTCGCCATCCTCTCGACCGTGACCCCCGCGCCTCAGGACGACTTCGCCCTGGCGGATGCGTTCATTACTGGCGCCCCCATCAACGGTACGCCCGCGTGTGCAGGGCCAGCCTGTACCAATCAGGCTGGCCAGGCATCCTATGTCTCCCTTCTTGGCCAGCCGCATACGGGTGTTTCGAGTGCCAGCAACACCTTGCAGTCGTCTTTCCTGTTCAAGGGACTGTCCGGGCCGCTGACACTGGACTTCAGCGCCCTGGCTTATCTGGAAGCCTATACCAGCCCCGACTCCAAGGTAGGCAGCAATGCCACGGCGAGTTACAGCCTGTCCTTCACCGTCGTGGACAATACTACGTTCGGCAACACCGTCATCTTGTGGACTCCGAACGGGAATTCTCTGGATAACGGAAATTCAGGTTCCGCAGAGGGCATCACCGCGCAGATCGACCCCTTCAGCTTGAACGTCGGCCGCAGCGCGAGCTCCCCTTACCCGTTTACCGCGGATTCCTTTTACGGTCTTGCCCTGGGCACGGCCAACAACGGCTTGTTCTCTGCGACGACCGTTGGCCTGGACCCGTTTCACACCTACCTGCTCACGATTTCGTCCACCACCAACACCTCCGCCGCCACTGTGCCAGAGCCTGCCACCCTGGCTTTGCTGGGCATGGGACTACTCGGCCTGGGCATGAGCCGCCGTCGCTCCTGACCTACCCCGTCCGCAGAGGAGGCGGATAGACGGGGTCACACAGCTCGGAACCAAGCATTGTGACCGTGAAAAGCCCCATGTCCGCATGGGGCTTATTCATGGGTACGCGCAAGCGCTACGACTCCGCTTGCCAGACAACTTGATAGGCCGATCAGGACCTGGGTAGGAGCGGGCTTGCCCGCGATGACCTTGCAAGCCCGGCGACGCTTGCATTCGCCGGCAAGCCGGCTGCCACGAGGCTCATGCCGATCAGGACCTGGGTAGGAGCGGGCTTGCCCGCGATGACCTTGCAAGCCCGGCGACGCTTGCATTCGCCGGCAAGCCGGCTGCCACGAGGCTCGCCGATCAGGACCTACATGGGTAGGAGCGGGCTTGCCCGCGATGACCTTGCAAGCCCGGCGACGCTTGCATTCGCCGGCAAGCCGGC
>CAISDD010000461.1 GCA_903883985.1 uncultured Pseudomonadota bacterium
ACATAACCATCGTTTTCGGCGGCCACTTCGACGATGGCCTTGTCGGTTTCCACGTCGAGGACGATGTCGCCCTTTTCGATGTAATCGCCAACGCCGACACGGAAGGCGATGACCTGAACGATGTCATCGTTGTTGTTGACGCGCGGGGCATGGAGGGGGGTGGCCATGTGCTACCTCATTACCGTGGTGGGTTGGGTGCGTCGTAAGGCGGAACGCGTAGCGGTTCCGCCTAATAAAAGTTGTCCAGGATGTCTTCTACCAGCCGTTCTGCGTCCGGCAGGATCTGCCTCTCCAGGCTGCGCGCGGAGGCGATGGGCACCGGTGGCGTGCCTATGCGCAACGCCTGACCCTGGTAGCCGGCTTCCAGCAGGCTGGCGGCAATTTCCGCGCCGATGCCGAATTCGTGGTGGGATTCCTCGGCGATCACCACCCGTTCGCTGTTCATCAGATGCGCCAGCAGGGTGCGGCGCGGCAGGGGCGAGAGCAGGGACGGGACAATGATGTCCACCCTCAACTCTTCCTCGGCTTCCAGCCTTAGTGCGGCCTCCTCCACCACCGGCAACATCCCGCCGTAGGTGACGAGGGTGAGGTCCGCTTCCGGGCGACGGCGCAGCAGGGTGGGGAACAGGTGGGCCGCGAGGTCGTCGGGATCGGCCGCCAGCACCTCAAAATCGCCGGCGGCCATCGTCTCCCCGTAGAGCAGCTTGTGTTCGAGGAACAGGGTGGGGTAGGGCCAGCGGCGCGCGGCATCGACCAGCAGCCGGGCGACATCGTGGCGCTGACTGCCAAAGAGCACGGTGAGGCCGGGGATGGCGGTGAAGATGTTTTCCGGGCTCTGGCTATGGGTGGGCCCATAGCCGCGCCGCCCGCCCGAGGGGGTGCGCATGATCAACGGTACGGTCACGTCCGGGAACATGCCTGGGAACTTCACCGCATGGTTGTAGAGTTGGTCCATGCACAGGGAGAGGAAATCCGCGAACATGATTTCCAGGATCGGGCGGAAGCCATCCATCGCCAGGCCGATGGCTGCACCGGTGATGCCGGCTTCGGAAATGGGGGTGGAAATCACCCGGCCGGGATAGGTAGTGCTCAAGCCCTGGGTGACCTTGAAGGCGCCCCCGTAGGGGTCGTGCAGATCTTCGCCCAGCAGCAGGGTTTCCGGGTGATTGGCCAGCAGGTGATTCAGGGCGGCGTTGATGCCCAGGCGCACGCTGGCCCCCTCCACCACGTCAGGGTAACTTGGTGTTGGGCCTTGCAGTTCGGCGGCGCGGTCGAAGATGTGCTCTGGCGAGGGGTCGGCCAGGGCTTCGGGCGAGGCGTTGGCGGCCACCCTGACCCGCTCGATGAAGGCGGCGTTGCGCTCTTCGATGCCGGTGCGCAAAGCGTCGGGCAGGCGCCGCCCCATGGCCGCGAGGGGGTCGCGCGCGCGGATGGCT
Source organism: uncultured Pseudomonadota bacterium (assembly GCA_903883985.1). Lineage (GTDB taxonomy): Bacteria > Pseudomonadota > Gammaproteobacteria > Burkholderiales > Thiobacillaceae > PFJX01. The sequence goes on from CAISDD010000461.1 coordinate 1,437, forward strand.
TCGACCACGGCCGCATCGCGCAGATCGTCGCCCTTGGAATGCGGGCCCATGCGTCGCGTGTCGATCACCAGGAAGCCGGGGCGTTGCGACTCGCGCACTTGCAGCACCGCAGCGGCCACCCGCACGAAGAAATCGGGGGCGGCGTCATCTACCCGCCAGGTCTGCAAGCCGAAGGCGGCGCCGCGCGCCTGGATGTCGCCGCCCAGATTCTGGTGCGGTTCTGTGGTTTGGGAGATGCCGTTGTTTTCCACCACCACCAGGAAGGGCACGGACCAGACCGAGGCCAGGTTCATGGCTTCGTACAGCAGGCCCTGGCCCAGGGTGCCATCACCGATCATGGCGGCCACGATGGCGCCGCTACCATGCAGTTTGCGCGCCAGGGCAAGTCCCGCGCCGATGCCGGTCATGCCGCCTTGCACACCGTTGGAATGAAAGTGGCGCCAGACCAGATGCTGGCTGCCGCCCTGGCCGCCGCAGACGCCGGCCTTGCGGCCCATGATCTCCGCGACTAGACCGACGAACTCTCCCGAATAGCCGAGGAAATGGCCGTGGTTGCGGTGATTGGAGAGTGCGGCGTCCTCAGGGTGCGTGAGTGCGCGCACCACCGCCAGCGCGCTCAGCTCCTGGCCTAGGCAGGTGTGAGTGGTGCCGGAGACCAGGCCACGCGAAAACAGGTCAAGCACCAGGAGTTCGCTGGAACGGATCAGGTGGCCGTAGGCATAGAGGTCTTCTGGCGCTAGGCCGATGATCGGCTTGCCGTGGGCGTCGCGTTCGAAGCCGGGTAGGGTGTGGGTTGGCATGGCGGCTACCGTGGTGTGCAGGAGCGGACCGCTAGCGTAGGGCCAGCTCGGACGCAGTCAACTCCTATGGGCTGAGTTGAGAGCTTAACCCAGTTTCCTGGCCTTTGTGCTAACGTCCCCGTGCGCCCACGACACTGAAAACTCATGGCCCTGCCCAAGCTCGAACCCATACGCGACGAGGACCTGCCGGCGTTCTGTGCCTTCCTCCACGCCCACCTCAATCCCAGCCACCCGGCAGACGTCTGGGCCGACGCCTTCCGCCAGGATTGGGGGGTGGACCGGCCCAACAGCGGTTTCCTGATCCGCGACGAGGGCGGCGAGATCGCCGGCGGCATCGGCGCCATCTACGCCGCCTACCCGGTGCGCGGGCAATTGGAAAAGTTCTGCAACATCACCAGTTGGATGGTGCTGGATGCCTATCGTACCCAGAGCATGCGCCTGGCGATGGCGGTGATCTCGCAGCCAGGGTTTCACTTCACCGACTTATCACCCACGGCTGTGGTGGAGCAGTCGCTCAAGTTCCTCAAGTTCAAGCCCATGAACTCGGCGCGCACAGTGCTGTTCAACCTGCCCGCCCCACAACAGCGCCTGGCGGGCGCCGGCGTCGTGAGCAGTCCCGCACGCATCGAGCAGGTGCTGGACGAGCCCTCACGAAGGGTCTACCGCGATCACAAGCACTTCCCCTGGCTGCGATTCCTGGCTGCGGGCCAGGGCAGCGAGTACAGCCTGGTGATCTACAAGCGCGCGCGGCTCAAACATCTGCCCAGCGCGGAAATCATCGGCTTCACCAACCCCAACACCTTCCTGCGCCACCTGCCGCTGCTGGGCTGCCATTTTCTGCTGTCCGGCATGGTGACCACGCGCGTGGAGTCACGATTGCTGCTCGCCAGACCGGCCTGGCCGCACACCGAGCTTACCGGCTACCGCAATCGGGTGTTCCGCAGCGATACGCTCGTCGAGGCGGATATCCAGAATCTCTATTCGGAATACGCGGCCCTTGATCTCTGACCTGTTTCCCGACGCCCGGAAGATCGTGCTGCCCGCGCAAACGCGTCCCATCCTGTCGGTGGTGATCCATACGGAAGAGGAGTTCGACTGGGCGCGCGCCCACGCTCGCGAGGAAATCGGTGTGGAGCACATGCGCCATATCGGCCGTGCCCAGGAGGTGTTCGACGCCTGCGGCATCGTGCCCAACTACGTGGTGGACTACCCCGTCGCGTCCCAGCCTCTGGGCTTCGAGGCCTTGCGCCGCTACCAGGAAGAAGGTCGCGCCCTGATCGGCGCGCACCTGCATCCCTGGGTGTCCCCCCCCCTCACCGAAACCATGAGCCGCAGCAATACCTATCCTGGCAACCTGCCGCGCGAACTGGAATACGAGAAACTGCGCGTCCTGACTGAAACCATCGCGCAAAATTTCGGCCAGACCCCGCGCACCTACCTGGCGGGCCGCTACGGCAATGGCCCGGACAGCGCCGCCATCCTGGAACAACTGGGCTACGAGGTGGATATCAGCGTAGCGCCGCCAATCGACTACAGCGGCGACGGCGGCCCGGATTATTCGGGGTTCAGCGCCGCACCCTTCTGGTTCGGCCGCGAGCGCGACTTGTTGGGCCTGCCCGGTGCGGGCTGCTACGCCGGTTGGCTGAAGGGCGCCGGCACCCCGTTCTACCGCCTGATGACCCACCCGGCCATGAACTGGGCGCGCCTGCCCGGCATCGCCTCACGCCTGCGCGCCTTCGAACGTATTCGCCTCTCGCCCGAGGATTACACCCTTCCGGAAATGCAGCGCATGACCCGTTCCATGCTGAAGGATGGCCAGCGCATCTTCGTGTTCAGCTTCCACTCCCCGTCGCTGCATCCTGGCTATACGCCTTATGTGCGCGACGCCGCGGGATTGCACCGCTTCCTGGCCAGGACGCGCGGCTATTTCGAGTGGTTCCTGGGGGAAATCGACGGCCACAGCAGGACGCCGCTACAGATCAAGGCGCTGCTACAAGGCGACGCCGGTAAATGGTAAGTAATGTCGCGTAACTTGCCTTCATTAAGCTGCCGGCGCAGGCCCTCATCCCCGGCCCTTCCCCCGGTGGGGGAAGGG
>CAISDD010000462.1 GCA_903883985.1 uncultured Pseudomonadota bacterium
AGCAAGACCAAAAATAATGCGACTGTGCAAGACCTGACCCTGTGATTAAGCCGGGCTGTGAGGGCTTATGAATCGAAGCAAGACCAAAAATAATGCGACTGTGCAAGACCTGACCCTGTGATTTTGCTGTGATTTTGTGACCCTGTGATTTTGAGTGCTTCTTCAACCTGCCTGGGGTGGCTTACATCACTACCCCGCGTGAACGGGCGCTGACCGCACCATGCCGTGACTTATTGAGAAGTTACTCATGCTGCTTCAAAGTGACTGATTTCATTATATGTTATATTAGTGCCGGCTGTTTTCAAAGACGCAGGCAAGGATGCTAGCGCTGGGTAGGCCTCGCCGGTGCTTCTTCAACCTGCCCTCCTGGGGTGGGTTACATCGCTACCAGGTCTCTGCTTAGTCGTTCCATCAAGGGACGGGGAGAGGGTGATGGTGCGCTATCTTTCCCCGGGTGGGCTCTGGATAATCATCACTTCTTGTTTTTCGTTTCACCCAGATGACGCTCAAGCGCTTTACTTACCGGCATGGCCTGCTTTTTCTCCTGGTCGCCTTGGCCATTCCCGCGCGTGCGCTGCTCCTGGGCCGGTCGGTGGAGACGCTGCAACCCAGGCGGGATGCCGTGCTGGAGACCGTGATTTCCAGCGGTCGCATCATCACGCCGACACGCGTAGCACTGGGCTCCGAACTGGTCGGGCGCGTGGTCGAGGTACGGGTGGAGGAGGGTGATCGGGTGCAGGCCGGGCAGGTACTGGCGCGCCTTCGCGACGATGAGTTGCGCGCCGCCCTCGATCAGGGGCGCCGCAGCGTCGAGGAAGGCCAGGCGATGCTAGCCCAATTGCGCGAGGTGGCGCGACCGGTGGCGGAGCAGGGCCTGCTTCAGGCGCAGGCAAACCAGGTGCTGGCCCGTGCGCAATACGAGCGGGTGAAAAAGCTGGCTGACGCGGGGTTCTACAACCAGTCCAGCCTGGACGATGCGCTGCGTGCGCTAGATGCCGCGATGGCGGCGCGCGAGGCGGCGCAGGCGCTGGCGCGCGGCAATCGTCCCGAGGGTGCGGAAAGTCGTCTGGCCGAAACGCGCCTGGCTCAGGCTCGCGCCACGCAGGCCGTGGCCCAGGCTAGACAGGCCAATACCGTGATCCGCGCGCCGGCCGCCGGCGTGGTGGTGAAGAAACGGGTGGAGATGGGCGATGTCGTGACCCAGGGAAAGTTGCTGTTCGATCTGGCGACCGACGGGGAAACCCAGATCGACTTGCAAGTCGATGAGAAGAACCTCGGCCGGTTGCGCGTCGGCCAGTTGGCCAGCGTCCTGGCCGACGCTTATCCGACGCGGCCTTTTGCTGCGGAGATCTTCTTCATCGCCCCTGGCATCGACCCGGAGAAGGGGTCGGTGGAAGTGAAGCTGCGCGTCAAGACCCCGCCGGCCTTCGTCAAGCCAGACATGACGGTCTCCGTGGAAATCAGGGTGGGCGAAAAGAAAGACGCGCTTTCCCTGCCTGCGACGGCGGTGCATGACGCCAGCGCGGCGCATCCCTGGGTCCTGCTCATCGATGCCGGCCGCGCCGTGCGCCGCCCCATCACCCTGGGTCTGCGCGGGGAAGGGGTGGTGGAAGTGGTGGCCGGTCTGCGGGGGAACGAGGCCGTCATCCCTCTGGACGCCCCGGTTTCAGGGGGCGACCGGGTGCGCGGGGCGCGCTAGGCCGGCACGATGTCCTTCGAATGGATACTGGCCCTGCGCTTCCTGCGCGAAGGCCGCATGCAGACGGCGCTGATCATGGCCGGCACCACCATCGGGGTGGCGGTGATCATCTTCATCTCCGCCTTGATGAACGGGCTGCAAGCCAGCCTCGCTGACCGCACCCTATCCACTCAGGCCCATGTCACCGTGCGCGTACCCGACGATGCGCCCACCCTGGTGCTCGCGCGTGGCGGCACGGGGATCATCGCGGCCCATGTCGAGCCGCGCGTGCAGCGGCTGCGTTCCATCGACCAATGGGAGCAGGTCTGTCGCGAGGTGGCCTTGCTGCCGCATGTGGTGGATGTGTCGCCGCTCACCACCGGGTCCGGCTTCGCCTTTCGCGGCAATGCCAGTAAGGCGATCGCCATCATGGGCATACTTCCGGAACGCTACGAGCGCATCGTCAGGATAGGTGACAAACTCACGGCCGGCCAATTCCGGGTGGGGCCGGGCGAAGCGGTGATCGGCTGCGAACTGGCCAATGACCTGGGGGCCGCAGTAGGTGACCGGATACGCATCCTGAGCAGCGAAAACCGCGACGATGTGTTCCGCATCACCGGCGTGTTCGATCTCGGCGTGAAGGATCTCAACCGCCGTTGGGTCATCATGGCGCAGCGCAACGCCCAGAGCCTGCTCGACTTGAGTGGTGGCGTGACCCATATCGACTTGACCGTGGACGACATCTTCGCCGCCGAAAGCGTGGCCACCCGGATCGCTTCCCTGACCGGCCTCACCGCGGAGAGCTGGATGGCCGTCAACACGCAGTTGCTCACCGCCTTCAAGAATCAGACCATGACCACCCGTACAGTGCGTGTATTCCTGATCCTGATCGTCGCCCTCGGCATCGCCAGCGTGCTGGTGGTGTCGGTGGTGCAGAAGCAGCGCGAGATCGGCATCCTGCGCGCCATGGGCACTTCGCCGCGGCGCATCATGTGGGTGTTCCTGATTCAGGGTGGGTTAGTTGGCGCTACCGGTGCCCTGCTGGGCTCCGGCCTGGCCGCGCTGATGGTCTACGGGGCTTCCTTCGCCCTGCGCCAGTCCGATGGTTCGCCGCTGATCAGCGGCAGCATCGAGCCCGCCTATTACCTGAGTGCCGCAGCCGTCGCCATCCTGACCGGCTTGCTCGCGGCCGTGGCGCCGGCAAGGCGGGCGGCGAAAATGGATCCGGTGGAGGCCATTCGATATGGCTGAAAGATTGTCCGAACCAACGGCGGACATCCTGCGTCTGGAGTCCGTGCGCAAGTCCTACAACATCGCCACGCCGATCGAAGCGGAGGTGTTGCATGGTATCGATCTGGTGCTCCGTCGCGGAGAGTTTGCGGCCCTGATCGGCCCTTCCGGATCGGGCAAGAGCACCCTGCTACACCTCATCGGTCTGCTGGAGCGGCCCACGGCGGGCCGCATCCTGATCGCCGGCCGGGAAATCGATGCGCTCGACGAGGCCGGGATGACCGAGTTGCGCGGCCGCACCCTGGGATTCGTGTTTCAGTTCCACCATTTGCTGCCGGAGTTCACCGCACTGGAAAACGTGATGATGCCGACCCTGATCGATCAGGGTCGCGCCAACCGTGCCATGCGCGAGCGCGCCCGCTGGCTGCTGGGCAAGGTCGGCCTGGCGGACGCGATCGACAAGAAGCCCTCCGCGTTGTCCGGCGGCATGCAGCAGCGCGTGGCGATCGCCCGTTCCCTGGCCATGAATCCGCCTCTGGTGCTGGCCGACGAGCCGACGGGTAATCTGGACAGCCATACCGCCGATGACATCTTCGCCCTGTTGCGCGAGTTCAATCGGGAAGAAGGTTCCGCCTTCCTGATCGTGACACACGACGCACGCCTGGCTGCAGGCTGTGACCGCAGCATCGAGTTGATGGATGGCCAGATACTGATCACGCGAGACACTCAGGCATGAATGGGGTACCCGCATCAAGTGCTGAAGAACTAGAGGCTGCGGTGACTGCCGCCTTTTTTTCCGCCTGGCGTTACCGCCTGAAGCAGCCCATCGTCATCGGCCTGCTCGTGTCCTTCTGTCTGCATCTGTTGTTGCTGGCCGTGGTGCGACCGGTTCCACACAGTGAACGCGGTGGGGTGGTGATCTACGCCCGCTTGGCCATGCCGGCGCTGCCCGTGGCGAAAACCCGGGCACAGCCGCCGAAGGGAACCGCGCGCCCTCCCGCCTCCCTTCCCGCGCCGGTGGCTGTCGCGGCAGCGCCCTTGCAGAATGGCAAGGCGCCCGAGCGACGGGTGCCCACGCCTTCACCGCCCGCGTCACCCGCGTCACCCGCGTCACCCGCGTCACCCGCGTCACCCGCGTCACCCGCGTCACCCGCGACGGCCAGCCTGGAGGAAGCCCGGCCCGTTCCCGTCCCCACTACCGCCACCTCCACCGCCACCTCCACCGCCACCTCCACCTCCCCCGCCACCGTCACCGCCACCGCCACCTCCACCGCCACCGCCACGCACGCGAATTCGCCACTCGACGTTGCCATCGACGCCAACTGGTATCTCGCCCGCCAGGTGGATGTGTCGGCCAAACCCATAGGCAAAATCCTGCCCGAGTATCCGGACGGGGCGCGGCAGCGTAACCAGGAGGGTACGCTCAAGCTGATGCTCAAGATCGACGACCTGGGCCGAGTGCGCGAAGTCGCCGTGGTCGAGTCGGAGTTTCCCGGGGTGTTCGACCAAGCAGCACTGGACGCCTTCCGCCAGGCCCGCTACCAGCCGGCCATGAAGGACGGCCACCCGGTGCGCTATCAGGCCTATATCCGGGTGACATTCAAGTTGCACGATTGAACTGCGGCAGATGCGGATCGCCTAAGTAGTG
>CAISDD010000463.1 GCA_903883985.1 uncultured Pseudomonadota bacterium
AGGATCATGTTCTGCGCATAGAAGGGGATGCGGTAGCCCAGCCCGATGATGCTGACCGCGTCGAGTTTGTCCGGGGCCAGGACGTATTGCAGCGAGGCTACATGGTCGAGATCGAACAAGTTGGCGCGCTGATAACTCACCGCCAGGCGATCACGGCCGCTGCTGGTGTTGCCGGTGTTGTCCAGGGCGAAGCTGTAACGGTCGAGCGGGGCTTCCTGCACCCGCACTTGTGCCAACACCTCCCCGGTGTCGTCGCCGGGGCGAAAGTTGAGGGCCACGCTACGTGACGGAATTTCATTGGCCAGACGCACGGCCGCATCCAGTCGACCCAGGTTGGGAGCCGCGCCCTCCACCAGCAAGGGCAGGCTGGCGCGGATGCTCTTCTCGGAGAGCTTCTTGTTGCCCACCACCTCGACCTTGCCGATCTTGCCGGAGAGCACCTTGAGCACGACCACGCCGTCGACCACGTCCTGCTCGGGCAGGGAAACCAGGGTCAGCGGCAGTCCGGCCTTCTGATAGGCGGATTGCAGGGCATTGGCCGCGGCGCGCAGGTCGATGATGGTCCGCTGCTCACCCAGGTAGGTTCCCACCACCGCGTTCAACTGCGCCGCCGTGAACGGCTGCTTGCCCTGGACATCGAAACGACGCACCGGAAAACCCGTATCCTCGACCACCAGGGTCCGTTTGCCGGACTCCTGCGCGACCGTCGGCTGGGGCGCCAGGACCGGTTCGGCTGCGCAGGTGGCCGCGCAAGCCCCCAAGGTACACAATGCGACAAGGGAAAGTGGTGGACGCCTCATGATCTAGCCTTTGTTGGAACGAATGCTGCCAGCTTACCACCGCTTTGTGTCATATTCTGCCCGAACCACCCAGATATCCCACTAGTGGGCGCTCCGGGATAGGCTCGACGTCTCCACGCAAGGAGTTCATATGATTTTATTGATTTTATGGAAAGCACTGCCATGGGCCCTCTTCCTCTTGCCGATCCTGGCTTGGGCTAGCCCTGCCAGCCTGATCCGCGCGCAGCCGCTCCTCGCCGCACCCGATGGTTTGGCGGCGCAAGTCGCGACCCTGCCCGCTCTGACGCCCGTGGAAGTGCTGAAGCGGCGCGGTGGCTGGAGTCTGGTGCGGGCTGGTGACAAGGAAGGCTGGTTGCGCATCCTCGCTTTGCGCGAGACCCACTCCCTCATGCCCGGCACGTTCCTGCCCGGGGACGCGCAGGAGAATTCGCGCGTCGTCGCGGTCGCCGGATTCCGCGCCGTGCCCACACGTCCTTCGGCACACGCCTTGATCCTCACCATCAGCGATTACGGCAATGGCATTCCACCGCTTCCCGGCGTTACTCATGACGCAGACAGCGCCGTTCTGATGGCGCGTTCGCTCGGCGTGCCGGATGCCAACATGACCGCGCTCCGGGACGGGGCTCTCACTCTGGAAGGCATGCGCGCTGCCCTCGACGCGTTGGAAGCCAGGGTCATGCCCAACGACGAGGTGTTCCTCTACTACTCCGGCCACGGCACTCGTCTCGAAGCCAACGACGGTCGGGCTGCGCTTTGTGCCGACGCACTGGTGACGGCCGAC
>CAISDD010000464.1 GCA_903883985.1 uncultured Pseudomonadota bacterium
GCTCCACGCCGAAACTGTGGACCGGATGCTGCGCGAGCATCTGGAATCCTACTTTTCTGCTTCGCTGCGCGACTGCTATCAGGTCATCAAGGTACTGTCGCCGCTCGATGAGGTTCAGGTCGAGCAGGAAAAGACCACGCTGGTCATCGTCCGTCCCGGCAGCCAGGCCAACCAGTTGCCGATCTCCGCCGACTGGCAGGCCTGGTGGGGGCAGCAGCAATACAAGAACCGCGTGCTCTTTCTCACCGGCTCGCGGGATACCTTTCAGAAGGTGCTCGACTCCGCCCGCCAGACCCGCGCCCTGCAAAGCATTGACGACGAACTCCGCTCGGAGAACACCCCGGCCGACGATCCGCAATGGCGGGCGCTCGATGCCCTGCGTGATCGCGTAGGTCTGCAATTTACTGCCGCGCTAAAGGAAGCCTTCGACCAGATCGTCTATCCATCGATCAACTCAGCACTGCGTGCTACCGGCACCGACCTCGCCTTTGCCGGCAACCAGAACGGCGAAGCGACGCTACGCCATACGCTTGAAGGCGCGCAGAAATTCACTACCAAGATCGACGACGACAGCTTCCGCTCCCGTGCTGAAGCCCGCCTGTTTGGCTCGACGGAAACCAAAGTGGTTCTGTGGTCAGACTTCAAACGCGCAGCCGCCGTCAATACCAACTGGCCACTGCACAAACTCTCGGCGCTGGATGACCTCAAAGCCGAGTGCCTGCGTCGCGGCCTATGGCGTGAAGAAGGCAACCACATCCGTCGTGGCCCGTTCCCGCCGCCCGTGCCCGAGGTGTCAATTCGCGAACTCTCGGTGCAAGAAGACGGCGACGGCATCACCTATCTGAAAATCGAGCCGCTGCACGCACCTGCCGTGGCTTTTGAAACCGGTGACACCAACCCCACCCCCGCCTCCAGCCCGGTACCCACGCCCACCCGTTTTGAAGCGACGGCGCTGCGTTATCGTTTTCTGGCGTTTGACCCTGCCGACATGGTGCGCGTCAGTGCGGTCAAAGAATGGACAGCCAAGTTGCGGCTGAAATATCAGTTGCACAACCGGGGCGATCATTACGAAGTTGAGTGCCTCGCGCTACCCAAGGCCAACGGCATTGCCATTCGCTACACCACCGACGGTTCCTCGCCCACCAGTGCAAGTTCGGCCACCTACGATGGCAAGTTCCGCGTCCCGGCGAATTGCCGCGTCGTTTGCGCGCTGGCCGTCGCCACCGACTATGGCCTGAACTCTGAAACCATCCGCATCACCATTCCGCAGAAAGGAACGGATCGGCCGCCGATTGACCTCGCCGCCCCCGCGAACTGGAACCAACAGACCAAACTTGATGACGCCAGCGCGGTGTGGGACTTCCTGCAGCGACTGGAAGGAGCAAGCACCGAAGGTACAACAATTCTGGCCCACGACATCAGCCTCACGGCAGAAAGCGCTGATGGTCAGCAGAACGTCGAGTATTCCGGCGCACTGGAAGGGGGTTACGCGGCGGCGGCCATCAAAACCGTGGCCGAGCGACTGCAAGAAATCGTCATTCAAGCCACCCCTGGCAGTTTGCGCTTGAGCGTGGGTTCGCTGGCCTTCCCCACCGGGCAGGGTCTGCTCGACTGGCTCAGGACCACCAACCAGCCGTTCAACGCAGCCAAGGTTGTGCAATAGCATGGCCCGCGCATCGTCATCCGCCACCCGCAAGGTCGTCGGCCTCGGCTTTCTGCCCGAAGAAGCCCGCCACGGCTTTCTGATCGACATCCCCAAGGGCAGCGGCGGCAGCGAAATGATCTGCATCACCGAGCACCGGGGCAACGACCTCGATCATCTGGGTGCCCGCACGGTGGAC
>CAISDD010000465.1 GCA_903883985.1 uncultured Pseudomonadota bacterium
GGCTATCGCGGGCAAGCCCGCTCCTACGACACGGTCAACAGTGGAATGTTGCGCACGTAGGAACTCAGCTATCGCGGGCAAGCCCGCTCCTACGACACGGTCAACAGTGGAATGTTGCGCACGTAGGAACTCAGTTGACCGTTCATCTTTTCCTGTGAGGCCCCATGAACCTTGAGGCGTAACCCGACATGCGATGTGTGGTCTGCCTTTACCCCAGTTTCGTCCGCTGCACCCGCACTTTCCCCAAGGTGGCTTCGAAGTCGGCCATGCGCTTTTTTTCCTGGTCCACCACGGCGGCGGGCGCCCGGTCGACGAAACTGACATTGCTCAACTTGGCTGTGGTCTTGGCGATCTCGTTGTCGAGGCGGGCGATTTCCTTGTCCAGGCGAACGATCTCGGCATCGCGGTCGATCTCGATGTGCAGCATCAAACGCCAGTTTCCTACTATGGCTACCGGGGCATCGCCTTCAGGCAGGGCGTCCACCACCTTCACCAGTGCCAGCCGCCCCAACAGCTTCATATAGGGCGCGAAGCGGTGGGCCTGCTCCGCAGGGCCTTCCAGGTAGAGCGGCACTTTCTGAGCGGGCGACAAATTCATCTCGCCGCGCAGGTTGCGCACGGCGTTGGTGAGCTCCTTGAGGGTCGCCATCTCGGCGGCGGCGCCGGCATCCTGGCGAGTGGGATCGGATTTCGGGAAGGGGGCCAGCATGATGGAAGCCCCCCCCTTTCCCAAAGGGGGGCTGGGGTATCGAAGGGTAGGGGCTTCATCAGGGGATTTGCCGGCCAGGGGCGCTACCGCCTGCCAGAGTTCTTCGGTGACGAAAGGAATGATAGGGTGGGCCAGGCGCAGCACGGTTTCCAGCACGGTGAGCAGGGTATGGCGGGTGGCCGCAGCACGTTCACCGCCCTCGGCGATCTGCACCTTGGCCAGTTCCAGGTACCAGTCGCAGTACTCGTCCCAGACGAATTCGTAGACCGCGCGGGCTGCCATGTCGAAACGGTAGCTGTCGAAACCGCTGCGCACGGCCAGGGTGGCTTCGTCGAGGCGACCGAGGATCCAGCGGTCGACGAAGGTGAGATTGCCACTGCTTACTCGCGACTCTCCACTCACGCCCTCGCAGTTCATCAGCACGAAGCGGGTGGCGTTCCACAACTTGTTGCAGAAGTTGCGGTAGCCCTCGCAACGTTGCAGGTCGAACTTGATGTCGCGACCGGGGGAGGCGAGCGAGGCGAAGGTGAAGCGCAAGGCGTCGGTGCCGAAGCTCTGGATGCCGTCGGCGAATTCGCCGCGAGTGGCTTTCTCTATGCTCCGTGCCTGCTTCGGGTTCATGAGACCCGTAGTGCGCTTGGTCACAAGCTCTTCCACGGTGATGCCGTCGATCAGGTCGATGGGGTCCAACACGTTGCCCTTGGACTTGCTCATCTTGTTGCCGTGGGAGTCGCGCACCAAGCCGTGGACGTAGACCTCCTTGAACGGTACTTTCCCGGTGAAGTGCAGGGTCATCATGACCATGCGCGCCACCCAGAAGAAGATGATGTCGAAGCCGGTGACCAGCACGCTGGTGGGCAGGTAGTGTTCGAGTTCCGGAGTTTGCTCCGGCCAGCCCAGAGTGGAGAAGGGCCACAGGGCGCTTGAAAACCAGGTGTCGAGCACGTCTGAGTCGCGGCGCAGGGCACGGCCCGCAGCCTGGCGCTTCGCATCCAACTCGTTGGCGGCGACGTAGATATTGCCGTCCTCGTCATACCAGGCGGGGATGCGGTGGCCCCACCAGAGTTGCCGCGAGATGCACCAGTCCTGGATGTTGTTGAGCCATTGCCGGTAGGTGGTGGACCAGTTTTCCGGGACGAACTTCAGCTCGCCGTTGTCCACTACTTCCAGACCGCGCTTCGCCAGGCCTTCCATGGCCATGAACCACTGGTCGGTGAGCATGGGCTCGATCACAGCATGGGTGCGGTCGCCGCGCGGGATCATGAGTTTATGGGGCTTGGCGGATACCAGCAGACCTTGGGCCTCGAGTTCATCGAGGATCTTTTGCCGCGCCACATAGCGGTCCAGGCCCTGGTACTCGGTCGGTGCGAATTCGTTCATCTTCGCGTCCAGGGTCAACACGCTGATGGCCATGAGCTTGTGGCGTTGCCCCACCTGCCAGTCGTTAAAGTCATGCGCCGGAGTGATCTTCACCACACCGGTGCCGAATTCCCGGTCCACATAGTCGTCGGCGATGATGGGGATGGTGCGTTGCGCGATCGGCAGGCGCACCGACTTGCCCACCAGGTGAAGGTAGCGCTCGTCGGCCGGGTTCACTGCCACGGCGGTGTCGCCCAGCAGGGTTTCCGGGCGGGTGGTGGCCACGGTCAGGAAACCGCCGCTCAGGCCATTCGCATCCTCCAGCGGATAGTTGATTTCCCAGATGAAGCCGTCTTCCTCTGTACTAATGACTTCCAGGTCGGACACCGCCGTGCCCAGCACCGGGTCCCAGTTCACCAGGCGTTTTCCCCGGTAGATCAGGCCCTCGTTGTAGAGGCGCACGAACACTTCGGTGACCGCCGTCGACAGCCCATCGTCCATGGTGAAACGTTCCCGCGACCAGTCGGGGGAAGTGCCCAGGCGGCGCATCTGGCGGGTGATGGTCGAGCCGGAGTGTTCCTTCCACTCCCAGACCTTCTCCAGGAATTTCTCTCGGCCCAGCTCTTGGCGGGTGATTTTCTGGGCGTCCAGTTGGCGCTCTACCACGATTTGCGTGGCGATGCCGGCGTGGTCGGTACCCGGTTGCCACAGGGTGTTGTCGCCGTCCATGCGGTGGTAGCGGATCAGCGCGTCCATCAGGGTGTGCTGGAAGGCGTGGCCCATGTGCAAGGTGCCGGTGACGTTGGGCGGCGGCAGCAGGATGCAGTAGTAGGGTTGGCCATCCTGGTTCCTCGGCCGATAGTAGCCCTCACCCTCCCAGTGGGCGTACCAGCGTTTTTCGATTTCGTGGGGTTCGAAGGATTTGGCGAGTTCCATGGGGTGTCCGGGGTAGGCGCATGCGCTGCCGCTCCAGGCGCGTCTGCGTTTAGTGAGTCGAGCCCCGGATTATAAGGGCTTGCCCGCCTTCGCCAGTTCGTCCCGGATGACCCGGCGTACCGCTTCCTCCAGGCGCAGTTGTTGGCGGATGAACAAGTCGGAGAGGTGTTGTTCCAACCCCGTCGGTAGAGGCTCGAAGTCTGTGGCGGCATGGGAGCACAGGCGGCGCTCGCCCACACGAGGCTCGGTAACCGGTTCTGGTGCGCAGAGTTCGGCCGCTTGCGGGTTTTCTTCCACTTGCGCCGCGACCACCTCGGTCAGCACTGGGAAGTCCTCATGCTCCAGCCCTTTGTCCTGTAGCACGTCGGGAGCACGTTTTTCGAACAGGGCGTCGATCTTGCCGAAAAGGTCGCTACTTTCAGTCATGGTTCGAGGCCAGGTCGTGGGTTTCCAGGGTATAGCCGCGCTGTTTGAAGCTGCGGAAGCGGCTGCGCGCGCGCTCGCGATCGCTCGCGTCGCCGCTAACGACTTCCAGCAGGCGCCCAAAGCGGTCGAAGAACTCGGGTGGCTCATCGGCCAGGCAGATCAGCACATCGGCGCTTCCCAGTTCATCCGGGTCCTGGCCGATCAGGACGGGCGTTTGTCTGGCGAGCGGATGGCCGCAGACTACATGCGGCAGGAAGGACAAAGGCTGTGCGCTCCAGAACCTCGCGTCGAGTTCCCGTGCCTGGGCCGCATCGCGGGGATAGACCAGCACATTCAATCCTGCCTTGAAGGCCTTGGTCGCGAGCTTGCGCGCCACGTCGCCCTTGTCGGGCGCGTTGAAATAAAAGTCGATATGCGTCATGTGTTCACCGCATGGGCGTATGCGTGGACGCCAAGGGTAGCACGGGGATTGCCCTGATGGATCGAGTCGCCCGAGTGTGCGTCTGGCGAGCCCGCGTAGTTCAACCCTCCCGGAGTCAGGCGTCGCCTGTCGTGCGCGGGTGCGCAGCGGATTTACCCAAAGGGTGAGCGTAATCCAAGGCGCAAACCGTTCATGGGGTTTCACGGGGGAAAATAAGCGGTCAACAGAGGAATCAAGGTTAAAGTCAACCCTGCAGCACTTCATCGAGAGGAACCCCGTGAAACAGATCGCACTAGCCGCAATCCTTACCACGCTCGCCTTCGCGACGGCCGCGAACGCCGAGGTTGAAACCTACAGCATCGACAACACCCACAGCTTCGCCAACTGGGAGCTTCGCCATGTGGTCGCCCGCACCAGCGGTACTTTTCACGACGTGAAGGGCAAGGTGCTGCTCGATACCGCCAATCTGGCCAAGTCCTCGGTGGAGGCGACGATCAGCCTCTACAGCCTGAACTCCAGCCATCTTCGGCGCGACGCGCATCTGCTTTCCGACGAATTTCTCGATGCCCACAATTATCCGGAGATGAAATTCGTCTCTACCGGCGTCTCTCCGACCTCGTCGGATGCCGGCCTGATGACCGGTCAGATCACCCTGCACGGAGTTACCCGGCCGATCACGCTCGAGTACCAGATACTGGGCATAGGCGCCGACCCCTGGGGTGGCGTGCGCGCCGGCTTCAAGGCCAGCACCCACCTCAACCGCGCCGACTTCGGCATCACCAAATACGGTATCAATGGACCCGTTGGCAACGAGGTAAGCATCACCTTGCTGATCGAGGGCATACGGCTGGGCCCGGACGGGCTACCCGCGAAGAAGTCCGCCGAGGAAAAATCCAAGGTGATTTCCTATCCCATGCCGGCCATCGCCCAGCCTGTCGTGCAAGCGGTCATCGTGCAAGCCGGTGCTGTGCAGCCCGCCGTCCAGCCTGCGGCGCTACCGCCCTTAGCGGCACAACCCGCCGTGACTCCGGTGGCCCCCGCCCCGCCAGCCGCCTTGCCGCTTCCGGCGAAGCCGGATAGCGTGGAAGATCAGCTCAGGAAAAAACTCAAGAGCTTGATCCACTGAGCCCCCGCGGGTGGCTCAGCGCGAAGATAACGCTTGCAGCAGGCCC
>CAISDD010000466.1 GCA_903883985.1 uncultured Pseudomonadota bacterium
GCGGAGAGCGGAGAGCGGAGAGCGGAGAGCGGAGAGCGGAGAGCGGAGAGCGGAGAGCGGAGAGCGGAGAGCGGAGAGCGGAGAGCGGAGAGCGGAGAGGGGTGAGCGGTGAGCGGAGAGCGGAGAGGGGTGAGCGGAGAGGGGTGAGCGGAGAGGGCCCGGTTAGCGCAGATAGCCTTCGTGTTCCAGTTTCAGCACGATCATCTGGACTGCCTCGTCGACGCTGTATTTCGCGGTGTCTATGGCCAGTTCCGGGTTCTCCGGGGTTTCGTAAGGATCCGAGATGCCGGTGAATTCGGGAATCAGTCCGGCGCGCGCCTTGGCGTAGAGGCCCTTGCGGTCGCGCGACTCGCACACTTCGATGGAGGTGGAAATGTGCACTTCGATGAAGCCGCCCCATTCCTCGATCAGGGAGCGCACGTCGCGACGGGTCTGCTGGTAGGGGGCGATAGGGGCACAGATGGCGGTGCCGCCGTGCTTGCTGATCTCGCTGGCGAGATAGCCGATGCGGCGAATGTTGATGTCGCGGTGCGCCTTGGAAAAGCCCAGTTCCGAGGACAGGTTACGGCGCACCATGTCGCCGTCCAACAAGGAGACGCGGCGCCCACCCATCTCCATCAGGCGCACGGTCAGCGCGCGCGCCACCGTGGACTTGCCGGAGCCGGACAGCCCTGTGAAGAACACGGTGTAGCCTTGCTGGCTGCGCGGCGGATAGGCGCGGCGTAATTCCGCGATGACCTCCGGGTAGGAGAACCACTCGGGCACCTTGATGCCCTGCATCAGACGGCGGGTGAGCTCCGTCCCGCTCATGGTTTGTCCGCGCTCACCAGCAAGGAATTCCGCCTCTTCCCTCCATTCATCGCGGTCTTCCGCGTAGAGTTGGTGCGGCATTAGCGCCAGGGTCACGCCCAGCTTCGCGCTCGATAGTGCGTAGGCGGTGTCGTTGTTCAGGCAGGCGATATCCACGAAGCGGCGACGCGCGCCCATGATCGTGGTCTCCCCGCCTATCACCAGGCGCGAGCAGCCGTAATTGCGCGCCACGATGGCCTTCAGCAGCGTCTTGCGTGGGCCCGCAGCCCACGGCGTCATCGGCCCCAGGGCTAGCATGGCGCTGCTGGAGGGCAGGCGCGGCAACAGCGCCTGGCAGGCTCGCACCAGGGCGAAGTGGCCGGATTCCATGACCGGGTCGGAGCCGGCTACGGCATGGATCAACAGGTTGGATTCGCTCTTCGTGGCGTAATTCTTCAGGAATTCGAGCTGCGGACGATGCAGTGGCTGGCCGGCTTGATAGGCGGTCACCTGGCGCCAGCCGAGGCGCGCGAACTGCTCGCGCATTTCCGCCGGGCTCAGGCGCATGGCCAGGAAATCGTGGCGCGGCGGCAGCGCCACGCCTTCCACCGATCCCGCGATGTAATACTGACCGGGCAGCGCCAGTGCAAGCGCCAAAGGCATACCGGATTCGACAGTGAGCAGCGCCTCGCGCTCGCAATCCGCCGGCCAGACTTCCGTGACGCGCAGCACTGCGGGCATGAAGCCTTCGCCGTCGCGCAGCGCCACGCTCATGCCCGCGGAAAGTTTTTCTGCCACCTTGGCGTCCAGGGTCAGCACGAACGGGCGCGGCCAGAACAGGCCCGAGTGGTTTCCATCGGGCAAGCTCATGGTGGAGAGCACGGACTCCACCTCGGCACGATTCATGTAGCCCGTGAGCGGCGACAAGGCGCCGTTGAGCAGCAACTCCAGTTGGCAGATCTGGTTCCAGTTGAGGTCCACGGAAGCCAGGTTACGCGCCTCCTGCCTGAGTGACTGCGCGCGCACAGGGTCGGCGATCAGGTTGACCAGCGTGCCGCCATAGGGGGAGATCAGGGTGTCCATGAGTGGGCTCTTCAGGAAGGATAGGTGGCGAAAAATGCGGCGAGAAAATCCGTGATGCGCGCTTCGGGCAGCACATTGATGCCCGCCGCGGCGCGCCGCCCACCTCCGGTGGCAAACTGCATACATAGCACGTCCGCGCCGCGCCGGTCACTCAGCGGCGCGCGCACGCTGACCACGTAGTGCCCTCGGGGCGAGCGCGTCAGCAAGGCATGGGCGCGCGCCGGGTGGAGAGTGGCCAGTTCATTGGCATAGACGCCACTGACGCGCCGTGCCCAGGCTGCATCCGGGAGGATGAAGGCGGCGCCGGAGGGGCGCTCCTCGCAGGGCAGGGTGGCTGCGGCCTGGGCCATGTCGGTGACATAGCCCAGGCGGAGAGCCTGAAACTCGGGAGCCTCCTCGATGAAGGCGTAAGGATCGACGTAGGCAGACAATGCACGGTAGAGATCGGCGGGGTGGAAGTGAAGGTCTTCCAGGCTCTCGCCATAACCGTTGTAATTGAGGCACTCCCCCAGTTCGCGTAAACGCGCCAGCCGCGTCTCGGACAGCGCCAGGGGGGCTGCGGCATGGCGGGCGGAATCGTGCAGATTGTCGCCGAAGGCCGCGACCACCGCCCAGATGCGGTGCCGGCCGTTGACGAAGCGATCCACCAGCAGGCTGGTGCAGACCTCGGCGGAAGTATCGATGGTCGCCTGAAAATTCGCATGGATCGGCAGTTCGCCTGGGTTGTGGTGATCGAACCAGCGCACCCGGACACCCTTTTCCAGAAGGGCCGCCAGGGCTGCCGTGTTTTTCTCCACCGCGATATCCAGGGCCAGGATGTGGTCACCGGCCCGCGCATCGATCTTTTCCAGCAGCCCGATGTCGCGTTTCACTCCCGTCACCAGGATCGACTCGGCAGGCTCGTCCAGTCGCATCTGATGCAGGGCGCAAATGCCGTCCGCATCTCCGTTGAAAGCATCGAACAACATCATTTCCCCTGGATGTTCGTTGAGTCGCGAGGTGGCTCGTGACAGGATGCGAGGCTTGCAACCTCAAGAACCCGGTCGTGCCCCAGAATCCGCGTCCCGCCCCTCTGTTTCTGATCCTATACGCAGGCCTGATCGCTTTCGGTAGCCTGTATCCATTTTTCGGGTGGAAGGGGTTCGAATACTGGACAGGGAATTTTATCACGGCCCCCCTGCCCCGCTTCATCAGCCGCAACGACATTACCACCAACCTGCTGGCCTATCTGCCCCTGGGCTATGCCCTGGCATTGTGGCTGGGGCGGCCGCGTTCGCGGCTGCGCGCCATCATCTTCGCCAGCCTGGCGGGTCTGCTTTACAGCTTGACCATGGAAAGCCTGCAACAACTTCTGCCTACCCGCAATGCGTCCAATCTCGATCTATTCCTCAATACCCTGGGGGGGGTCACCGGCACCTTGCTGACCTTGCACCACCAACGCTGGCTGCGCGCCGGGCGGGCCTTGCTGCGCTGGCGGGGGCGCTGGTTCCAGGCCCAGCCTGAGGTGGATTATGGCCTCTGGCTGTTGCTGCTCTGGGCTTTGTCGCAGTTCACCTTGCATCCATTCCCCGGCGCGGGTTGGCTGGGCTTGCATCTGCGCCCCTTCGACATCCCTCCGGGCGGGCTCGACCAGTTCAACTGGCCCTGGTTTCTCTCGGTCTGGCTGGAGATGGCGACCCTGGGTGCCTTCGCCGCCAGCCTGCTGCGCCCCGGACGCTACGTCGCTGCCATGCTGTCCTTGATGGTGGTCGGCTTCGCATCCAAGCTCCTGGCCGCTACCTTGTTGCTGAAGTTGCGGGTGCTAGGCGGCGTGCTTTCCCTGGAAACCCTGTCCGCCTTCCTGCTGGCATTCTGGTTCCTGCTCATCCCCGAGGTGTCGCGCCGTCGCCGCGCCGCAGCCCTGGTGTTGCTGCTGACCATACTCGGGGTGCGCCTGGCGTTGGCGGACTACCTGGTCTGGCCGATTGCCAGCGTGTTCAACCTGGTCGGCCTGGCGAAGGCCGCCGCCTCGCTCTGGCCTTACCTGGCGCTGGGCGTACTGCTGCTGTCTGCAAGAAAACGGAATTAACCGCCCGCCGGCTTCCGCTTCACGCGGTAGTGCGACAATGGCCGCCCCACCCAGTCATGTGCCACACCGAGCAAGCCGAATGCGATCAGCAGAGTGGCCAGGCGCGGGGCATCGAGCAGGCTGTCGAACACGCCGACTGTCAGGAGGCCGGACAAGGAGGCCAGCAGAGTCCAGGCCAGCCGCTGCCCGCGCCAGGCTTCGCCAGCCAGACGGAAGAGTGCGTAGCCGCTCAGGCCGAGGAACAGCAGCAGCCCCACCCAGCCCTGCTCAAACAGGACGTGTACCCAGACATTCTTGATGTGCCAGGGTAGGTGGCTGTGGGTCGAGAAGAACCAGTAATCACCCGCCATGGCAAAGTCTCCGTTGCCGATCAAATTCCTGCCGTTGTGGTCGAGTAGTTGGACATCACTCACGTCGATCTCCCCGGTCTTCCCTGTATAGAAAAGGGAGAGTTCCACAGGCGGGCGTTGCAGACCCTCCTGGATGCCCACCGCACCGCTGGAAAAGTCACGGCTAAGTCGCTGCCACTGGCCGCCCCCGGGAACGGCGAAATCCAGCCAGAGACAACGGCGTGAATTGAGCAACTGCTTTTCGCATACCGGGGTGCCGATGTGGGCGTTGTCCTGGCGGCTGCGTACCCAAAGGCTCAGGTGGTAGTCGCCACCCGCCTTCACTGCGACGCGCTGCGCGTAGTAGGTCGTGTCGCCGCTACCCAGGCGCAGGAAGGCTTTGCCTTTTTCGTTCAGGAATCCAAAGGTCGCGGCCTGTCTTTGCGCCTGCCCGCGTTCCAGGTAGACGCGGGGAAAGCTGCCCAGACCCATGCCGAACAGTTGAGCCATCGGCGTGGCATCCATCATGGAAAGGGCAAGTTTCCAGTGATCGACGCGGATCTGCCAATCGTTACCGGTTTGCTCCAGGCGCTGCTGGAATTGGTTTCCGCCTATGCCGGTGAGCAGTCCCACGGCCAATAGCGCGAGTATCCCCACGGGTAGTGCTGCCTGGATGCGGCGACCTCCCATCCAGGCCAGGCGCAGGCTGGCTGCGGCCAGGACGAGCAGAACCAGGCCCATCGCCAGCACTCCCCCGCGCGCGACGGTGAAAATCGTGACATAGGCCGTCAGGACCATGACCGGAACCGTGATAACAAGTCTGCGCGGACGCGTCATGCCCAGCCAGAGAAAAGGCAACGCCGCCGCCAGATAGGCTTCGATGTGGCCGCCGCCGATGTGCATGCTGGAGAAGGTGCTGACGATGCGGTAGCCATTGCCGTCACCGAAGCCGGCAAACAACCAGCGCTCCCACAGGCCCACCAGGCCTACGCCTAGCAGTCCCATCCCCATCCCCAGGGCCAGGCGATCGGCCAGTTGCGCGGGTTCAGGGCGCGCCAGACGCAGCAGCATGAAGATCGTGCCGCCCCAGACAAAGCCCTTGGCCACACGCAAGGCGTTGTACGGGCTCCAGTAACTGGCAAAGGCGTTGGCGTCGAGCGGCGGCGCAGACCCCAATCCCAGGGCCAGGCTGATGAGCACACTGAGGACGCAAAGGGCCAGCCAGGCCGGTGGCAGCGTGACAGCCGGCCACCGGCGCCCGCGCAGGAGCAGCGTGCCGGCGGTGGTCAACATGAGCAGGTCGAACTCGTCGAAAAAGAAGCGCCCGCTCCATGGAGCCAGGTCGAGCAGGGGCAAGGCGGCGGGAACCACGACCAGCCAGGCCAGCGGCCAGACCCAGAGCGCGGCAGCGTACAGGATCAGCCCCAGGCCCAGGCCCCATTGCCACAAGGGAAACTCGGCCAGACCGATGGCAGCCGCCAGCAGCAGGAGCAAGCCGGTCAACCAGCGCAGCGGGTGGGTTTCGTGCGGCCTGTGCTTGTGGTGGCCATGGTGGGAAGCTCGGGCCGATTCGGGTGCTGCGGCCTCTCGCGTGGCGAAGGGTTGTTCGGGAATGGCGGCGGCCTCCGGCCGATGCGCGCCGCCGTAGCCCTGTACCGATCCCGTTTCCAGGCAGGGGACGGGCTGGTTTAACACGGCGGCCAGTACATTCAACTTTTCCCGAAATGGGACGCTAGCCGCCAGCAGCAGGCTGTGCTCGCCCAGCCAGGCGCCGGCACGGAGGCCGGGCAGGGCGAAGAGCAGTTCCAGCGACTCGCTCAAGGGCTGCGTGCCCAGCCAGGGCAGCCCCTCCAGCAGCCAGGCCGCGACCAGCGCCAGGCCCCAGCGCGGCAGGAATTTGCCGTCGCCCGATAGGGTGTAAAGAAAACCGACAGGGGCCCAGAGGATGGCGCTCTTGATGAGCAAGTAGGCGCGCTGCGGCAGATCCGTGAAGTAGTTGGCGCCGGGCAGGGTCGGCGCGTTCAGCGGCGCGCCTGGATCAAGGGGGAAAAAAGCCGATAAGGCGGTGAACGTGACCAGCACGGGCCAGAGCCAGGCAGGAGGCTCACGACGACCAAGCCGAGCACCCAGCCATCCCCACAAGAGCATGCCAATGGCGATTCCGGACCAGGGTGTCATCAGGCCGCCGGGTACGACCAGGCGCGGGGGGGAATGAATCTGGCCCATCAGCAGGAGAGCCGCCAGCAGACCCAGCGCCAGGAACAGGACGATTGCGGTCGCGACCCGCGTAGTAGGCCTTCTCGGCCACGCAGCCCCCAACCAGAAGTAACCCAATGGCAGCGCCAGCAGCAAGGCGGTAACATCGCCCGAGAGCACGCGACCGGGCAGCAGCGCCAGGGCGTCACCCCAGCCGATGTTTGCCGGCGCCAACGGCAACAGCCCCAGGCCTAGGTACAAGGCGGTGCAGGTGACGGCGTAGGGCAGCAGGGCGGGGTTCAAGGGGCAGGCGAGACGGACGGGGTGCGCGCCAGTGTCGCCGTGAGGGTGGCCCTGGTCAATCCGTGTGGCCTAGGTCCGGCGAAAACGCAGCACCAGCACACCCACACCCGCCGCGAGTAGAGCGAAGTTGGCGGGCTCGGGGACCGGAGTGACGCCGGTGATCTGGAAGGACTCGGACCCCAAATTTCCAGTAGCATCATCGGTTGAGTATTCCAGGGATGAGCCATTATTCTGATCCCACAAAGCGAGATTAACACTATTCACAACCTCGTTATTCAGTTGCAGCCAATAGGTGCCAGCGCCCATGACCGCGTTGGGTAAGGAAAACGACTGTTTGTAAATGGCAAAATTATATTGATTGAGTTCGAGCACCAGTGAACTCGTCAAATCGGCGGTACCCGATGCCACCCTTGTCTTTCCGTCGAGAGCGGAAGTGGTATTGATGGACCAGTCCACTTTGCTTGCCACATCTCCCGGGGTTAACCAGTTGATGAAGCTCGCTCCGGTCAGGCTGGATTGAGCGGCTAGAGCGAAGGAATTCGTGACCTGATACCCGAAATTGATGGTAAGCCCATCGTAATCGTAGGTGGACGGGCCGTTGTCATAAAGGGGAGTCGGCTCAGCATATACCTGCGTACTCAGCGCTAAGCACAGCAGCGTTGCAAATGAAATGGACTTTGTGGACATTTTATTGCTCCTTGACCGGGTTGAATGTTACGTTTCACCGCCCGATCAATAAAGCAATGTCCGTGCCAATAATAATTCCCTCAAATGATCAAATACTTGCGAGTGTTCTCGTATGCGTGTCGGGGGGTTATTGTAAATAATTCCGACACATCGCCGGCGTCAGACTCGCCGGGGGCTGCGCAGGGAAAGGAAGCCCATGCCCAGTAGACCGGCCAGCAGCAGCAAAAAGCTACCCGGTTCCGGGATCGTGGCAGCAGGATTGAAGAGGTAGTAATTGCCCTGAAAGACGATCTGACTGCCCCTGGCAGAAGCCAAAGATCCTGTCGAGATCACCACGTTGCGCGCGAAGGGGGCTTGAACCGTGTTCGCCAGGCAGCCATTTGTCGCTGAAAAATCAAAGGCCAGCGTCTTCGTGGCAGCACCCGATCCCAGGGTTGCCGAACCTCTCACGCCGGACAGATTGTTTCCCTGGTCGAGGCACTCGTTCGCACCCTTAGTGCCCTGCCCCATAGAGGAAACATGGACGATATTGCCCGCCACCGAACCGCCGCTGAACACCATGGGCGTCGTCGTCGTCGGGATGTTGGCGCAATCCCCGGTCGTCGGCTTGCCGGCACCGGCGGGATTGTCGATGGTCAGGGTAAAGCCGCTGCCATCCTGGTTGACGCCGCCCAATCCGATGATGTGGCTGGGATTGTTCGCGTTGGTGATGCCGGCGTTGTAACAGACATTGCCCTGCCTGTCCTTCAGCCAAATAGTGCTCGCCAGTGCGCCCTGGGCGAAGAGGGCCAAACTGATCGAGGCCACCAGGCGGGTCGTGTTCATGCGGATTCTCCTTGAATCTTGCCTGGCTGAGGCCCGGCTTGTTTTAGAGGTGAAGCAACACTCGTGCCATCGCTTATTAATCAATCGCTTACCGGCAACCCTTGGGTTCAACTGTTCGCTGTGTAAAAAATTTCGACACCGAACTCAGCCGGGAGCTGGCGTCTTTACTCCGGGCGGCGAGAACGTACTGAGCAAGGTGGAGAGGATCACCAGATGATAGGGCAATTCCCAATAGGCGATACCCAGGGTGATGCCTCCGACCAGGTAGGCCAGGAGCGAGGCCTGCAACATGCTGCCGTACTCGCGTATCCAGGTCGGGTGTCGGCGCGGCCCCCAGGTCAGGCTCACCAGGGTCGCGACTAACAAGCCGGCCCAGAGAGCCAGGCCGACATAGCCGTGTTCGGCCAGTATCTTCACGTAAATACTGTGCCAATCCAACCCGCTCGCGGCCTTTAGGGTGAGGGTGGGCCAGGCGTTGAAGCCACCACCGACCCAGGGGTGATGCGCGGCAAAATCGAGACCGACTCGCCAGACCTGCAAACGCCCTTCGGCGGACAGGTCATCGTGATAGCTCGCGGTGCTTTCCATGCGGCCGAACCATTGTTCCGGCAACTGAACAAAGAGGGTGGCAATGAGCACCAGCAGCAGCGGAATGGCGAGCAGCTTGCGCTGGCTATGCCAGATCAGCACCAGCGTCATGGCGGCC
>CAISDD010000467.1 GCA_903883985.1 uncultured Pseudomonadota bacterium
GCGGCAGGCTTGCGAGGAAGGCACTGTCGTTGATGACCGCGAAGGGTGGCGCGAAGGTGCCTAGGTAATTCTTCTTGCGGAAGGCGTTGATCCCGTTCTTGACACCGATGCCGGCATCGTTCTGCCCCAGCACCGTGGTGGGCAGGCGGATCAGGCGCACGCCGCGATGGGCCGTAGCCGCAGCGTAGCCGACCGCGTCCAGTACTGCCCCGCCACCGATGGCGACGATGTAGGAATGGCGGTCGATCTTGTGGCGCTCCACCAGGGCATGGATGCGCTCCACCTCGATCGGCTCATGCTTGCAGATCTCCCCTCCGCGGATCATGAACGGAGGTGCCACAAAAGCCAGCACCGACTGATGGGCCTCGGCGTACAGACTGATCCGCTCAAGCAATCCGGGATTGAGACGTGCTACCTCACTATCGATGACCACCAGCGCCCGGTTGTGGACGTGGCCGCCCTGGCGCATCACGTCTGCCAACACCGAATTGTCCACAGAAAAGACATCCCGGGTGAAAATGACCGGAAACGAGTAACTGACAGTGAATTTCTGCTGGATGACTTGCATGGACCGTTCCACTGCCTCAATCCGCCTAAAGTCCGCGCTGCAGAATTTCCAGGATAATGACGCCGTAGGAGGTGACAAGGACCGGGTCCTTCTCCATCCAGCGCCCGTTGTTGTTAGACCAGGAGCCATCCGCATTCTGCAGGTTCAGCAGACGCTTGGCCAGATCCTGGCGCCAGTTCACTTTGCTGCCGTCCTTCAGGGTGATACGGTCGATGTGGGCGGCGGACAGAGCCTTGGCCATGGTGTGGTAGTAGTAATACAGCCCTTCCGCGCCCATGCCCGGGTTCTCGTCCAGGGTGTAGTTACGCGAAAGCCAATCGATCACCGACTTCACGCGAGGATCGGTCTTGTCCACCTGGGCATAGATGAAGCTCAGCAACCCGGCATAACTCATGCTGCCATATGAGCGCAGCGCAGTCTTGCCGTTGCCCAGTTGCTGTTCGCCGGCCTTGCTATCGCCAGGGAAATAGATAAAACCACCCTTGTTGGCGGGGTCGTCGCTGGCCCATTTCTGGTCGTTGGAGGCCGGCAGGTTCTGGGTGCGACTAATGAACTGAACCGCCGCTTTCCAGTTCAGGTCTTTGGCCTGCGGGTCGTTGGCCACATCGCTCTTGAGATACCGGGTGTAGTGCAGGCCCTCCAGGGCGAACAGGGTGTTCGACAAATCGGAGTGGTGGTAGGTGCCGCCGTAGCCGACTCCGCCCTGCAGCGCCGGGTCATCCCCGCTCATGTCCTGTTGACCGATCAAATATTGACGCGCCTTCTTCATCACCGGTTCGTAGGTCGGGTCGTTGGCCATCAGCAGCGCCATGAGAGAAACCGAGGTGTTGTAGTTGCCCAGTTTCTCCTCGTAGATGCCGCCGTCCGGCTGCACGTGGGTGAGCAGTTGCGTATAGCCGGTACGGAGGTTGTTCGCATACTTGGACTTGTAATGGCCGCTGGCATCGCCCTGGTAGGCGGTCAACACCAGGCCTGAAAGGGCCGGAAATTCCGCCATGCCCCAGGCGCCGCTGGGCTTCTGCTGCCCGGCCAGCCAGGTCAGCCCCTTGCCGATGGCAGTATCGAGTTCCAGCTTGAGGGAGACGTCGGGCCGAGAGGCGGTGACGACCTTCTCTTCAGCCAGAGAAACCGAGGAACTCGTAAACAACAACGTGGCAAGCGCAAATAGATAAAGGTTTTTCATAAGTAAGATCCTTGAATTAAGTAATGTCGCGTAACTTGCCTTCATTAAGCTGCCGGCGCAGACCCTCATCCCCGGCACTTCCCCCGGAGGGGGAAGGGGGTGGAACCCTCTTCGGGAGAAGGCAGGGTGAGGGAGCCCGGTGGTAAGCCAAATTGGTTTCGACAGCTTACTTAATCACTTTGCCAAAAAGAGTCCGTACAGTAATAATTTTCGCCAGTGCCGTCAATGCACACTTTTATTACGACCCGGGTGGTTCACCGCCCGCGGCCGTAACCGTTCACCCCCCCCCCCCATGAAATCCCTTCTAAAGCAGCCCGTTACCGGTGATAATTCGGGAACTTGATGAAGAAGAGACGCGATGTACCTGAGCAAGCATGACCTCCTGCAGA
>CAISDD010000468.1 GCA_903883985.1 uncultured Pseudomonadota bacterium
ACCGGTCACCACGGCCGCTGCCACGCCGAAGCAACCGGTCACCACGGCCGCTGCCACGCCGAAGCAACCGGTCACCACGGCCGCTGCCACGCCGAAGCAACCGGTCACCACGGCCGCTGCCACGCCGAAGCAACCGGTCGCCAAGGCCGCTGCCACGCCGAAGCAACCGGTCGCCAAGGCCGCCGCCAAGACCGAGACCAAGACCGTCGCCAAGGAAGTAGAACCCAAGGCCGTCGTAGTAGCCGAGGCCATTGTTTCGGGCAAGATCAGCAGTGACTCCGACCTGCTCGCCATGCCCGAGGCCGACTACATGAACCCGGCCCAAATGGCGTATTTCAAGAGCAAACTGGTGACCATGCGCGATGACATCCTCGACAACGCGCGCGAAACCGGTGAACACCTCAAGGAAAACGAAGTCTTCGCCGACCCCAACGACCGCGCCACAGTCGAAGAGGAGAACATGTTGGAGCAGCGGGTTCGCGACCGCGAACGCAAGTTACTGAAAAAAATCACTTCCTCGCTGGCGCGCATCGAAGAGGGTACCTACGGCTATTGCCTGGAGACCGGCGACCCCATCGGACTGCCGCGCCTGCTGGCACGGCCGACGGCGGAGTTGTCGATCGAGGCGCAGGAAAAACACGAGCGCCTGGAAAAACTCTACGCGGACTGATCCCGTCCATCGAGCGAAAATGGCCGCGCAAGCGGCCTTTTGCTTGCCCATATGATCGGGTCGGCGGAATATCTGCCCGGTTGAAAGGGAGACCCACATGAGCCTGGCGGTAGTCACCAGCCGTGCGCTGGATGGCATGGCGGCGCCCGAGGTTGCGGTGGAGGTGCATCTTGCCAACGGGCTGCCCGGCATCACCCTGGTGGGACTTCCGGATACGGAAGTGAAGGAAGCGCGTGATCGAGTGCGTGCCGCCCTGCTGCAATCGGGCTTCGATATCCCGCAACGACGCATCACCATCAATCTGGCGCCGGCCGATCTGCCGAAGGAATCCGGGCGTTTCGACCTGCCCATCGCCATCGGGCTTCTCGCGGCTTCCGGACAGTTGCCGGGAAATCGCCTGGACAAATTCGAATTCGCCGGGGAACTGGCCCTCACAGGACAACTGCGGCCGATCCGTGGCGCTCTGCCCATGACGCTTTGCGCCTGCCGCTGCGGCCGCGCCTTTCTTCTGCCGCAGGCCAGCGCAGAGGAGGCGGCCCTGGTGGAGGGCGCTGAAGTCTACGGCGCGGACAGCCTGCTCGCTGTCTGCGCCCACCTCACTGGACGCAGCCTGTTGCCACGCACCCGCGCACCCGCCGCCGGCACGCCTCCCCCCTATCCAGACCTGAGCGACGTGAAGGGCCAGCAGGCCGCCCGGCGCGCCCTGGAAGTGGCCGCGGCCGGTGGCCATTCTCTGCTCATGAGCGGCCCGCCTGGCACCGGGAAATCCATGCTCGCCGCCCGCCTGCCCGGCATCCTGCCGCCGATGTCCCAGGCGGAAGCGCTGGAGTCGGCCGCTGTGCTGTCCCTCTGCGGCGGCTTTTCCCCGGAAGCCTGGAAGATCCGGCCTTATCGCGCGCCGCACCACTCCGCGTCCGGCATCGCTCTAGTCGGTGGCGGCAACCCGCCTCGCCCCGGCGAAGTCAGCCAGGCCTCGCACGGCGTGCTGTTCCTGGATGAACTCCCGGAATTCTCCCGTGCCGCCCTGGAAGCCCTGCGTGAACCACTGGAAGCCGGCCACATCAGCATTTCCCGGGCCGCGCATCATGCCGACTTTCCCGCGCGCTTTCAGCTGGTCGCGGCCATGAATCCCTGCCCTTGCGGCTATCTGGGCCACCCTTCTGGCAAATGCCATTGCACTCCAGACCAGGTGGCACGCTATCGCAGCCGCCTATCCGGCCCGCTGCTCGACCGAATCGACCTGCACCTCCTCGTTCCCGCCCTGCCCGAGACCGAACTCACCAGCTCGCAAGCCGGTGAGATTTCCTCCGTGGTGCGGGCGCGAGTCGCCGACGCGCGCGAGCGGCAACTGGCGCGGCAGGAAAAGCCCAATGCGCATCTTGCCGGCCGCGAGATCGACCAACATTGCCCGCTCGACACCGCCGGCGAAACCCTGCTCAGGCAGGCTATCACCCGACTCGATCTGTCGGCCCGCGCCTACCATCGGGTGCTCAAGTTGGCGCGCACTGTGGCCGACCTGGCCGGCCAGACAAGGATAGGCCCGGCCCATCTCGCGGAAGCCATCCAGTACCGACGCGGCCTACCCTAAGCCGCCGTGCTCGCGTGGAGCTCACGCCGCCGCTTTCTTCGGCCGGGTGTGCGCCTGCTTGATCGCCGCGTTCCAGTCGCCGCGGGCGACGAAGGGCCAGGCCAACAAGGCTCGATCCATGGCGGCGTCGATTTCTTCCTGCTCTTCCCGGCGCGGAGGCTTGAGCACGTAGTTCGCCACCTCGTTGCGGTCGCCCGGGTGGCCTATGCCGATACGCAAACGCCAGTAATCCTGAGTGCCCAGATGCGCGGTGATGTCCTTGAGGCCGTTATGGCCACCCAAGCCCCCACCAAATTTAAGCCTGAGTTCACCCGGCGAAATATCCAGCTCATCGTGAACCACGAGCATTTCTTCCGGCTGGATGCGGTGAAATCGAATGAACGCACCGACCGACGCACCGGAGCGGTTCATGAAGGTTTGCGGCAGCAATAGCCAGATGCCCGCGGCCCGCGCCTGCGCCACACGACCGTGAAAGCGCGACTCGATGGAGAAATGGGCGTCCAGATCCAGCGCCAGGCGCTCACAAAACCAAAACCCGGCGTTGTGCCGGGTTTCGGAGTAGTCGCCACCTGGATTGCCCAGGCCGACGACCAGACGCAGGGGAGGCTGCACTTTGCTCTCCAGGATCAGGCTGCGGGTGCCACGCCCCCTTCCACTGCGTCAACCTTGGAGCCGAGGATGGTCACCACCGTGGGGTCCGCACCATGCAGGCCAGACAGTTCCACGCCACTGGGCAGCTTCAGGTGAGACATGTGCAGGGAGTGGCCGGAGGCCAGTTCCGAAAGATCCACTTCGATGAACTCGGGCAGATCGGCGGGCAGGCAAGCCACTTCGACTTCCGTATAGAGGTGGCTGACCACGCCCCCGGACTGCTTCACGCCCGGAGCGCTGTCGGCATTGACGAAGTGCAGCGGCACCTTGACGTGTATCTTGTGGGTCGCATCGACACGCTGAAAGTCCACGTGCTGCACGATCTGCCGGTAAGGGTGCATCTGGAAATCGCGCAGCAACACGGATTCCTTGACGCCATCCAGCGTGAGGCTCAGCACGGAGGAATGGAAAGCTTCGTTCTTAAGGCCGAAGTAGAGTTCCTTGTGGTCCAGATCAATCGACTGGGCATCCTTGCCCCCGCCGTAAACGATGCCGGGAACCCGATTGGCGCGACGCAGGCGGCGGCTCGCTCCGGTGCCCTGCTGGTCACGCTTGACTGCGTTGATTTCGATTTCCATATCTTGCTCCTAGGGTTGATAAGCCGCCCGCGACCAGGCGACTACGGTAATCGTGGCTCGTTATTCGCTGAACAGCGAGCTCACGGAATCTTCGTCGCTGATGCGGCGGATGGTTTCCGCCAGCAGGTTAGCGACCGACAACTGACGTATACGAGAACAGGCGCGGGCATCCTCGCGCAGTGGAATGGTGTCGGTCACGACCAGTTCATCCAGCGCGGAGTTGCTTACCCGCTCGACCGCGCTGCCGGACAGGACCGCGTGGGTGCAATAGGCCACCACCTGCTTGGCACCCTGCTCCTTGAGCGCATTGGCGGCCTCACACAGAGTATTCGCCGTGTCCACCATGTCATCCATGATGAGGCAGGTGCGACCTCTCACGTCACCGATGATGTTCATCACCTTGGCGACATTGGGCTTGGGGCGACGCTTGTCGATGATGGCGAGCTCGCATTCCAGGCGCTTGGCGACGGCACGCGCACGCACCACACCACCGACATCCGGGGACACGACCATCAGGTCGTGGTAGTCACGCTTCCAGATGTCGCCCATCAGTATGGGCGTGGAATAGATATTGTCGACCGGGATATCGAAGAAACCCTGAATCTGGTCGGAATGCAGATCCATGGTCAGAACCCGGTTGACCCCAACCACGGTGAGCATGTCGGCGACCACGCGAGCGGTGATGGGCACACGAGCGGAACGCACGCGGCGATCCTGGCGGGCATAACCGAGATAGGGGATGGCTGCGGTGATGCGCCCGGCCGAAGCACGGCGCAGGGCATCCACCATCAGCATGATTTCCATCAGGCTGTCATTGGTGGGTGCGCAAGTGGGCTGAAGCACGAAAACGTCCTTGCCGCGCACATTCTCCAGAAGTTCCACGTTCACTTCGCCATCGGAGAAACGACCCACGGTCGCACGTCCCATACTGATATTGAGGTGGCGCACGACATCCTCGGCAAGCTTGGGATGCGCATTACCGGTGAACACCATCAAGCTGTCATAAGCCATCAGCAAATCCTGCCATCAACAAACCCTGGCATCGGCACCTCCTGGGCGCCCACGCATGGATCAATAAAACAAAAGAGCGTGCAGCCTGCGCTGCACGCCCGATTCTCTGCCAGGGTTGCTGGCGGAGTTTGACTGGCTGGGGAGGTAGGGATCGAACCTACGAATGCCGGAATCAAAATCCGGTGCCTTACCACTTGGCGACTCCCCAATTCAACCTACGCCGTCAATCAGCAAACATCAGCAAACATCAGCAAACATCAGCAAACATCAGCAAACATCAGCAAACATCAGCAAACGCAGCAAAAGCGTGTAACGGATGCTGATCGACGCCATCGGCGATAAAACCTTCAATCTCGGGCAAGCCCGCCCTCGTGTGCTCGCGGCGGATACGCGTCAACACCATTTCCGCTTCCGCCCGACCAGGAAAGGCCAGAAAAACACAAGCACCAGAACCGGTCATGCGCGCATCGCCCCACGATTTCAGCCAAGACAGATGCTCGCCAACCTCCGGGTAATGCGCGCTGGCTATAGGCTCAAGATCGTTGTGCCCAAAGCCATCGGAGAGGTCCGACATTGTGACGGATGGCGTATTTCGTGTCAATCCCGGATCGGAAAAGATAAGCGGCGTGGCCACATGAACAGGGGGAATCAGGACCAGATAGGAGGCGGGTGCGGGCGTCCAGGGCGTGAGTATCTCACCGATGCCCTGGGCGAAGGCGGAGCGGCCAAACACGAACACCGGCACGTCGGCCCCCAGGCGCAAACCGATTTCCTGCAAGGTGTTTCTTGGCAAATCCAGCCGCCAGAGGCGATTGAGCACCAGCAACACGGTGGCGGCATCGGAGCTACCCCCACCCAAGCCCCCTCCCATGGGCAGGCGCTTGATGAGGCGGATATCCGCGCCTAGACGGCAGCCACCATGCCGCTGTAACAGGCGCGCGGCGCGCCAGCAAAGATTCTGTTCCATGGCCACGCCAGGAAGCGCATCGAGCAGGCGAATCTCGCCATCCCGGCGCACACGAATGTCGAGGACATCGCCGTGATCGAGAAAGATGAAGAGGCTTTGCAACAAGTGATAGCCGTCCGGACGCCGCCCTACCACATGGAGGAACAGATTCAATTTGGCCGGGGCCGGGTAGAGGCAGGACTCGGTGGGCTCCATCTGCGTCATGGTCATTCCGTACCCAGCGCCCAATGATCGACCACCAGACGGATCTCCAGGTCTTCACCACGGCGGGCCACCAGTTTTCCGGGCAGCGAGTAGCCGCCGGCCCGGACATAACGGGAAAATTCGATATGCCAGCCATCCTGGTCGAGCACGGCAAGATGGCCATCGCCGTCCGCATCGGCCCGGTAGGGCACATCCGGGCGAACGCCGCCGACCACCCACCAGGACAGACCCGTGAGCGGCAAGGCTATGCCCAGCGCCTGCCGCACCAGGGTTTCCGCGTCCGCCGCCCGGTGCACCCGGCCTTGTGCATCGCGCAGCTCGACACCCAGCGCATCGCCACTCAGCTCGGCCACACCCTGGCCCAAAGGCGTGCGCAGCAGCAATTCCTGGCGAGTGGTTTCATGTCGCCAGGTCATGCCACCGGAGAAGGACTCCTCGTTGGACTTCAGCGAAACCCGCCCTTCCAGATGGAAGGCGGATGGCGGAGGCGGCAGCACCAGGGGGGTGGCCACCCGAAACCCCGGCAGCCCGCCGCAGGCAGCCAGGAGCAGAAGACCCATCCCTGGGCCGATATGCCGCAGGAGGCCCGCCCCCGCACGAAGATCGAAGCGCCACGAGGCCGCTCCCACGATCACGTCCGCCACCCTCAACGCATCAGGCGCGACACGACGGCGCGCAGAACCTCGTTGTCCGGATTGACCTTTAGAGAGCCCTGCCAGATCAGCCTCGCCTCGTCCCGATCTCCCTTTTCGTTCCTGGCCCACAGGGATTCGCCCAGATGCGCCGCGATCTCCGGGTCTGACTTGGCCTCGAAGGCATGACGCAGATGAACGACTGCTTCCGGGATGCGCTTCAGCTTGAACAAGGCCCAACCCATGCTGTCCAGGATGAAGGGATCTTCCGGCGAAAGCTTCAGCGCCTGCTGCAACAGCTCCATGGCCTCGGGCAGGCGATCTGTGCGGTCCGCCAGGGTGTAGCCAAGCGCGTTATAGGCCTGGGCATAATCCGGCTTGAGCTTGATGAGATGACGCAGATCCTGTTCCAGCACATCCAGTCGATCTAGCTTCTCCGCTGCCATGGCTCTGTCGTAAAGTAGTTCCGGGGCGTCCGGCAGCTTCTCCAGGCCACGGCCGAGCACCTCCAGGACCGCCGCATAGTTCTTCGCATCGCGCAGGATCAGGGCTTCGACCTGCACCACCTGAACGCGCTCGGCATCGTCCTCGACCGCCAGCGCCCCCAGCCAGTCGCGAGCTTCCTGGACGCTGCCGAGACGACTCAGCATGACGGCGACGCGCAACTGTGCATCGAAGCGATGACGGCCCTCATTCACCTGCCGGTACCACTTCAACGCGGCATCGAACTGGTTTTCCGCCTCTTCCAGTTGCCCCAGGTAATACCGCACGGAGTCGGCGTCCGGATGCCCCAGTTCGAGCGCCTTGATAAAGCTGGCGCGGGCGCTACCGAGGTCCTCGGTCTGCATGGCGATC
Source organism: uncultured Pseudomonadota bacterium (assembly GCA_903883985.1). GTDB lineage: Bacteria > Pseudomonadota > Gammaproteobacteria > Burkholderiales > Thiobacillaceae > PFJX01. Next base: position 7,157 of record CAISDD010000468.1, read on the forward strand.
AGTCCCAGCGTGAAATGCGCATCCGCGTTGTCCGGGGCCTCCTGTGTCAGGCGTTTGAACTCCCGGCGCGACTCATTCATCCGGCCGGTGCGGGCCAATTGCTTGGCATAGGCCAGGCGCACCTCCTGCGCCCCGGGGTTGGCCTTGAGATAATCGGCCAGAAAAGCCTCCGCAGCCACCTCCCCGTCCTTTCTCAGCAGTATCTGAGCCTTGAGCAGGGCCGCCGGCTCCCATTGCGGCTTGAGACGCAGCGCCTCGTCCAGCGCGGCCAAGGCACGCGGCGCCTGGCCCGCCTGCACCGCAACCTGGGCAATGGCGAAGTGTGCCTCGGGCAGGGCGGGATAGGACTTGGCGATCGCCGAAACCAGGTCGAGCGCGGCTTGCTTGTCCTTCAGTCGCGCGAACAGGGCATGCAACTGCGGAAAGATTTCCTCGCTCCTTCCTGCTTTCAGCCAGGCCTCCAAATGCGGCCTGGCCTCACCGAGGCGTCCACTGACCAGGAGCTGCCCGACGAGACTCTGCATCGCCTTTGCCGAACCTGGCTCCAGTTCCCGCCAGAGCCGGGCATCGGTGAGGGCCAGGGCCGGCATGCGCGCGAACTGAGCCAGCTCGAAGGCCCGCTGCGCAACCTGCGCATTCCTCGTCCTGACCGCCAGGTCCGCGTAGTCTTCTGCGGATAGCCGCAGCTCCCCCCGCTGACTGGCGATCTCGCCCAGCAGAACCTGATAGAGCACCTGACTGGTCAGGCCCGGATTCGAGGGCTCGCCAGGCGAAGCGAGCACCGGCATGTCAATTGCAACGGGCGACTGGGCGCATGCCGAAAGCGAAACGGCAAGGAACAGGGCGGACAGGGGTTTGAGGTTCATGGCAGGTATCCAGGGTTTCGGGCGCTATGCTAGCAGCCTGCCGAACTTTCCGCGCGCTCGATCCATGCCTGAACTCCCTGAAGTAGAAACCGTACTGCGCGGCCTCGTCCCACATCTGCGCGGCCGCCGCCTCGTCGCCGCCACGGTCCGCGAAGCGCGCCTGCGCTGGCCGGTACCGGCCGACCTGGCGGTGCGGGTGCAGGGCCGCCTGATCCTAGACTTGCGGCGGCGCGGAAAATACCTGCTGCTGCAACTGGAGGATGGCCATCTACTCTGCCATCTAGGCATGTCCGGCAACCTGCGCCTGCTTCCGGGTGAGACGCCCTTGCTGAAGCACGACCATATCGACCTGCTGCTGGACGACACACGGGTGCTGCGCTACCACGACCCGCGCCGCTTTGGCGCTTTGCTCTGGACCGCCGACCCTGGCTCCCACCCGCTCCTCGAAGGCCTGGGCGTGGAACCGCTGTCCGACGCCTTCGACGGCCCCCTCCTCCACACGCTTTGCCAGGGCCGCTCCAGCGCGATCAAACAGGTCATCATGAACGCTCGCCTGCTGGTGGGGGTTGGCAATATCTATGCCAATGAAGTGCTGTTTCATGCCGGCATCGATCCTTGCACCCACGCCGGCCACCTTTCCCGGGCGCGGTGTGCGCGCCTGGCCGCCGCCATCAAGGAAGTCCTCACGCGCGCCATCGCGGCCGGCGGCAGCACCCTGCGCGACTTCGTCGATGGCCATGGCACGCCAGGCTGGTTCCAGCAGACCTACCGGGTCTACGGCCGCGCCGGACTCGCCTGCACGGTCTGCGGCAAGCTCATCCTCACGCTGCGCCAGGGTTCGCGCGCCACCTATTATTGCCCTGCCTGCCAGCATCGCTAATGCCGCCGGTCAAGAGCGCCAGATCGTAACTTGCGAGGCGTTGGGCTTCCCTTGGCATGGCCCACGTCGGCTCCAAGCCATCTCCCCCAGGAGAGGAAAACTTCGCTCGTCGCCGCGCGGTGTTCCCCTTAACCGAGGTTAAAGGGTGCTAGAGTGCCGCCGCCGTGCGGCAGGCATCGCACCCGTACTGGAGGAAGGAATGAGCACCACATCGCTCGCCGACGATTTCGCCGCCTATGATCTATGGCGCGCAACCCTTTCCCGCCGTATCACCGACTATCGGCTCTGGCTCAATCGGGAAGACCTCAATGACTCGCAGCGCGACCTGCGCCTGCAGCAACTGCTTGATCGCCTCGCGGAAGACCGGCTGCATGTCGCCTTCGTGGCCGAGTTCTCGCGCGGCAAGTCGGAGCTGATCAACGCAATCTTCCTGTCCGATCTGAAACAGCGGCTGCTGCCCTCCACCGCCGGACGCACCACCATGTGCCCCACTGAACTGCTCTATGACGCTGGCAAACCGCCCGGCATCGAGCTTCTGCCGATCGACACCCGAGCAGCGGACACCACCATCGCCGAATACAGAAACTTCGGCGAGGAATGGACCGCCATCGGCTTCGATCCCACTTCGGCCGACAATGTTGCCCACGCCATGCAGGAAGTATGCCGGGTAAAACGGGTCTCGACCCTGGAAGCGACCCGCTACGGACTCTACGACCCGGACGACAGCCATCGCAACGAAGACGGCACGGTCACGATCCCTGCCTGGCGTCACGCCATCATCAACTTCCCGCACCCCTTCCTGGAAAAAGGCCTGGTGGTCTACGACACGCCGGGGCTGAACGCCATCGGCGTGGAACCGGAGCTCACCTTCAACCTGCTGCCCAATGCCCATGCCGTGCTGTTCGTGCTGGCGGCGGACACCGGCGTCACCAAGTCCGACATTGAAGTCTGGCGCAACCACATCTACTCGCGCGGCAAGAATCGCGGTCGCCTGGTGGCGCTCAACAAGATCGACGGCCTCTGGGACGAACTTAAGAGCGAGGCCCAGATCGACGCGGAAATTGACGCCCAGGTGAAGGCCTGCGCGGAACTGCTGGGCATCGACCGCTCTCAGATCTTCCCGGTCTCGGCGCAGAAAGGCTTGTTGGCCAAGATACACGGCGATGCCGCCCTACTGAAAAAAAGCCGGCTGGCTGCCCTGGAAAATGCCTTGTCCGAAGAACTGATCTCCTCCAAGCAGGCCATCGTGCGCGACCAGACCGATGCCGAACTGTCCGACCTGCTCGACACCAGCACGGCCCTGCTGGAAGCCAGGCGACGCGACATCGAGGAGCAACAGGGCGAACTACGCGGCTTGCAGGGGAAAAACCAGGACGTGGTGGAACGCGTCATGATCAAGGTCGCGCTCGACAAGGAAACCTTCGAGCGCGGGCTGCAACAATTTCAGGCGCTGCGATCGATCTTTTCCCAGCAAAACGTCAAGCTGTATGCCCAGATCGGCATGGACAGGATACGCGACGAAGTCCGCGTCGCAAGCGCCGCGATGCTACAGAGCCACTTCACCCACGGCATGCGCAGTGCCATGAGCGGTTTCTTCACGCGCGTGGACAACCATCTCGCGGCCTCCGACGGCCAGATCGCTGAGATCGGTGAGATGATGGCAGCCATGTACCTGAAGCTGGACCACGGCATCGATCCGGTCACCGTCCCGCCCTTCTCGATCTCGCGATACCGCGAGGAAATCCATCGCATAGAATCCGCCTACGAGCAGCAGTTCAACACCATCTATACCTTCCTGACCACCGAGCAATACGCACTCACCGTTCGCTTCTTCGAGACCTTGGCCTCGCGTGTGCTACAGGTGTTCGATGCACTCAACAAGGAGGTGGACGGCTGGCTCAAAGCCGTGATGTCGCCGGTGGAGAGTCAGGTGCGCGAGCACCAGATGCAGTTGCGGCGGCGCCTGGACAATATCCAACGCATCCACCAGGCGGTCGACACGCTGGAAGACCGCATCGGCGAGCTCGACCAGATGCACTTTGAAGCCATGCGCCAGGCCGAAGAACTCGTCGGACTGTCGCAACCGTTGCGCGAGCTCTTCAACGAAACACTCCGGAATTATGCAAGCCGCGCGGGGTCTCCTGCGCCGCTTTTAACCTTGTTTAACGGGCATGGCGAGTAAGCCGCCCACAGATGATGAACGTACTGCATCAAGGGGATTGTTCGGTAGGAGCGCGCGCGATGATTTTTCGCGGGTCAAGCCGCTCCTACGAGCTCAAGGGGGCGGTGCGGTAAGAGCGCCTTCAGGCGCGTTCAGCAGTCGGTCGGTGCGAGGATAGCGCTCAGCGGCGACCAAGCGCACCGCCGAGATGCGTTCCAAAGTTCCCATACCCGCTTCACTTCCCGGATCAAATCGAAGACGGATCACGCAACGCACGCCCACGCGATCCTCTGGGCCTCGGCCCCAGACGAAACCTCCCCGTCCTGGACAAGAAGCGCTATGCTCGTAGGCGGGATAAGTAAGACTTTGAGTCTCCAGGGTGGCATGGTGAGAGAGCAATCGCATCGAATCAACCCGCTTTTCCAGCGAGATATTGCATCCAACACGCCGCCGAAATCCAGCGTTTCGGTCGAAAAGACCGAGATGTAGACTGGCCGTTATTTCCATTGGAGAACCGCAACTCCAGTCCATCGACAAACTCAGTACAGACGGCGAGGCGTCGATCCCGGTCGTACTGAACCCTTCGGCAAACCTTCTGGTCGAACCGTGAACGGAATCGAATAAATCAAAGCATTCTCAACATGACTTCCATAAACTATTCTCAGATTGCGCGCGAAGCATTCCGAAAACTGGCCACCCGCAAGTTGCCGCCGACACCTGCGAACTATCAGATGTGTTACAACGAGATCATCGGCAGACCCAATGTAGCCGGCTTTCCAGAGGCGAATCTCCGCGCAATTTCACGCGTCTTGTCGGCGCGAAACCCGGCACAACAGGAACGGCTCGACCAACTGGATGCCGCCATAGGAAAGCATAGCTGGCAGGGCATAGAAACAGCGCTATCCGACTTTACCAGGTCGATGACCGAATCCACAACGATGGTTGCTGCCGACACAGCCATCCAGGCACAGGGCCGAGCGGGTTGCGATCACGCCGAATTGCGCATGAAGATTGCCCGCATGATCGAATGTGGATTGCCAGCGATGGGAAGCGCCGATGAGTTATTTTCCCGTAAATCGGAAGACATGCTGCGCATACTTCGCGACCCGAAGTCGGATATTTCCAACGTCCAGGCCGAACTCGACGACTTCAGTCATCGCCTGTTGTTTGTCGCGGAAGAGCAGGCCGAGATCAAGATCGTGCTACTCGACTTGCTGCATCTCATTCTTGAAAACGTCAGCGCCCTGACCCTGGACGACAGTTGGCTCAAGGGGCAGGTCGATGGCCTGCTGGCAGCGGTCGAGCCACCGCTTGATCTGCGCCGTCTGGACGACGTGAAGCGGCGCGTTCGTGAGGTCATGGCCAGGCAATCCGTGGCCAAGGCCCGCAAGCAGGAGGCGCAGGAAGAAATGCGGAGGATGCTATCCGACTTCATCGGTCGGCTCTCCAGCATGAGCGAATCCAGCCATACGTTTCAACACAAGATCGAGGAAAGCGCCAGACGGATGGAAGACATCAAGACGATCGAGGATCTCTCACCGCTATTGAACGACATCATCACCACCGCGCGTGACATGGCAAAACAAACATCGCAGGAGCACGATCAACTGGAATTACTGAAAAACAAAGCGTCGGCGACCGAAGAAGAAATCGCAAAACTGCAACAGGAGTTGCTCCGTGCGAGCGACTCTGCGCGCCATGATCCATTGACTTCCGCGCTGAACCGCAAAGGACTGGAAGAGGCGTTGATTCGCGAGGTCGCCATCATGAGGCGCAAAGAAACACCGCTCTCGGTCGCTTTCCTCGACATCGACAACTTCAAGAAGATCAACGACCAATTGGGCCACGAATCGGGTGACGCAGCCCTGATCCACCTGGTCAACATCGTGCGCCTGAGCTTACGCCCGGGAGATACTCTGGCTCGCTATGGCGGCGAAGAATTTGTCATCCTCATGCCCGATTCGGTACTCGGTGATGCAATCAAAGCCATGCAGCGCTGCCAAAGGGATCTCACCAAAAGGTTCTTTCTTTCCGGAAACGAAAAGGTATTGATCACATTCAGTGCTGGAGTTGCCCAGTTATCCCGCGAAGAGTCGGGCGTGGACGCCATCCGGCGTGCAGATCAGGCCATGTACCTGGCCAAGCGCACCGGGAAAAACCGTGTACTTGGCAGTTGAATCGGTAACTTCTCAATAAAGCATGCCAGGCATATCAACGAGGTAGCGATGTAACCCACCCCAGGATGGCAGGTTGAGGAAGCACTGGAGAGGCCTAAAACTGCACCAACCATCGTGCACTCAGTTCCTGCTCTAATTTCAGTCCAGAGCGCACCGACTCATCCTTGGCGAAACGAAGATTGAAAGCGTGGGTCTTGCTGGCGATATAACTACCACCGAGGTAGGCACGACGGCAATGTATAGGGTTGTTTTGCGAAATGCCATTCAATGCGGTCTCTCCTCCTTCGGTGATCTGAGCGCCTACAAATCCGGTAATGGCGGAAGAGAACCGATACGAGAGATAACCCGTCAGCAATTGCGTGGGCCGCTGATCGAACTTGACGTTGCCAGGAAACGCCTCGGTATTGCTTTGGTACCATGCCCATTCCGGCGATAGTTCCAGTGTCAGGTCCTTGCCAAATCCCTTCACCCAGCCCAACGTGAGCGCCTGGCGCCGGCGATTCTCACCGATATTCAGCAACGCAGACTTCTCATATTGGCCTGTTGGCCAGACGGTCGCGACATTGATTGCCAGAAAATTCCGCTCACGCGGTTCATCGATCAACCCGATCGTGCCGCCAATACGCAAGTCAGCGTAGCCACTTGCATGCGTCGCTATTCCGTGCGGAACCGACCGACCCGACAGTTCGGCTTCGGCGCCCGAGATGACCATCACCGGCGCCACCTTCCAGCCCGCCAGAGAGAAGCAGCGGCTCATTCGCAGCGCGCCGATGTGGCTCGTGATTGCGATTTCCCCCGAATGACGGCCATTGACGTAATTGCCAATCTGCTTGCGGTCAAAAACATAGCCCGTGATTGTTCCGTGCCCCTCCGCGACGCCATAGAAATCGGTCGGATATAAGTCATTTACTGCGGCGGGAGCTGCACTGACCAAAGGGCAGGCCATCGATATGGCAAGTATGGATCGCTTCATCTGGTATCAGTCGCAAAGAGGAGCTAAGTAAGGTGGGTAGGACGAAGGTATAACATGCTTGCAGCTAGTTGCCGGCCGACGAAGCGGTTTTGGCTAGATGGATGTAAACTCTTCGCGGAAAATCCTTCGCTAGCCGGCGTGGCGGCTTCACTGATGCCGCCGCAACCAAGCTACGAGTAGACTTCTTGCGTAGATTTTATTTGGTATTTCCCTTCCACCTAGAGAACTCTCCAGTATACACCCACCCAGAAACAGCGTCAACAGAAAATCTCAGGAAAAATTTTGTTCACGTCATTCCCGCGTAGGCTGGAAACCAGATTCCTCAATCAGATCAGGCTTAACCCCTAGTTTGAAGAACACACTGGATTCCCGCTTACCCCTGCGGGAATGACGAAAAATCAAGTACTTACGTTTTAAACTAATTTACCCTGAGAAAAGGCTCACTCGATTTGGATCCGAACACACTAACGCTTTATGGCGTCGCAGGCGTGCTGAGCCTGAGCCTGGTGCTCGTCATGAACATCTACGCCCGCTTTCAGCCAGGCACGCGGCTGATTCGCACGTGGGCGATCGCTATTATTGTTCTCGCGGCCGCACTGCTGATGGCAGGCATGCGCCCACACGTGCCCATCGCGGTGACCCTCGTTGCGGGCAACATGGTACTACTTGCCGCGGGGCCGGTTCTCAACGCCGGCGTTTCCGCCTACTATGACGACCGCAAGGTAAGCATTGACCGATTGGGATGGCTGATAGTCGCGTTCACCGCGCCTGCCTTTGTCTACTGGGGACTCATCGAACCCAACGGAACTTATCGCAGTATCGTTTTTTCTCTCGCTGCGGCAGTCATCAACGGTCGCACAGCCAGGCTGTTCTTCCTGGCGGTGTGGCGGCGAACGGGGGGGCTGCCCACTATGATCCTGGCCCTGCTGTTCGGCCTGCTGATCGTCTGGATGCTCGGACGTGCCGCATGGCTGCTCGTCTCGGAACCTCCTCCCACGGATCTACGCGGCACCAATCCGACGACCTGGATAACCGTGATCGTCTTCATCCTGCTGATTTCTGCCATGTCGATCTGCGCGATGTGGATGGAAGCCCATCGTCAAAATTCCAAATCGATCGATTCCATCGGCGCCGGCATTTTGGCGCGCTCCATCCAGCCGTTCGGCAACAGGCTGCTCCTGCTTTGGAGCTCCGTGATCGTCATGATCGTGGTCATCGTCGGCGTTCTGGGCATGGCCTATGCCAATATCTACCAATCCGAAAAAGACCAACTGATAAAGGCTACCGAAATCGCTAACAACGCCTCGGTCGAGCAAACGCTGCAAGTCGTCAACGAGGTCGATACGATCCTGCATTCCGTCCGGTCATTCTATCTGCGCACACGATCTCTAGCCGACACGGAACGTTTCATCCAGTCGATCGGCTTCGATCGCTCGCGCATCGACAACATCTATCTCATCACGTCTGACGGCCAGATCGTCATACCTCATACCCCGGAGGCCGAAGGACGCAGCGTGGCGGATCGCGATTACTTTTCTTACCATGCCGCGGTGGGCGATGACCGGATATTCATCTCCGCGGTCGAGAGTGGCCGTGTCACCAGAAAATCCCATTTCCGCATCACACGGCGCATCGACCGACCTGATGGCGCATTCGATGGCCTTGTTCTGGCCACAGTCAACCCGGATTCGTTCGCACGGTATTACAACCAACTGACTCCCGGCACACAGACTTTAGCCTCGCTGCTGGGAACCCGGGACCACCGGCTCAGGGCGCGCGTCCCAGAACCAAGGCAGGAGCAATGGCTGAGGCCGATCGACACGCCGCTCTGGACATTCCTTGAGACTTCAGCAACGGGCACGTATGAGGGGGCGAGCAATATCGATGGCATTCGGCGTGTCTACATCTACCAGACGGTAGGAAGCCTGCCGTTGGTCATGGTGAACGGTTTTAACAACGATCATCTCGTTAGCAACGTTCATGAACGCATGCGCTGGCTGCTTCTGACATCAGTGCTGGTCTTGGGGTTTTCTGTTTATCTGGCGCTCCTCCTGACCATCGAAGCAAAGCGACGAGACGATCAGGATTGCTTCATGTCCATGCTGAACCATGAGTTCAAGACACCGATGTCGACCATCACGATGACGCTAGGTAGCAACGGGATCCCCGATGCCCCCCGGCGGCGCATTGCCCGTGCAGTCAGTGCTATGAGTGCATTGATTGACCGCTGCCTTCAGTCTGATCAACTGGCCTACGGAACAGTGGAAGTCACCAAGACACGGTGCGACATTCTTTCCCTATTGGAAGACACGCGCCGTGCCTGCAGCGAGCCGGAGCGCGTGAATATCGAAGCGGGGAACACCCCGACCATGCGAGCCGACACGCAATTAGTGAGCGTAATTCTCGGCAACCTGATCGATAACGCGCTCAAATACAGTCCGCCGGGCAGTCCGGTCGACGTTCGAATGGGACGAATCGTAGAAAACGGGATGGGTGGTACGCGTATCGCAGTAAGCAATCTCGTCAGCACTGCCGGGATGCCCGATCCAAACCAGGTTTTCAACAAGTATTACCGGGCACCTGGGGCACACGGCAAGGTTGGTTCCGGCCTTGGCCTGCATATTTCGGCAGGTTTTGCCGCCAGGATGGGTGGCTGGTTGCGTTATTTACCCTCACCGAAACGAGTACAGTTCGAGCTATGGATTCCAAACTAAACATACTCATCGTTGAAGACAACGACGACTTGCGTGAAGCCACTGCTGACGCACTTCAGGCGATGGGACACCGGGTGCATGCCATGGATTGCGCCGAAGGCGTGGATGAAGCCGTTAGCGCGTTTGCGCCCGATCTCTATTTGCTCGACCTCAACCTGCCCGGTGAAGGCGGTATCAGCCTGTCACGCAGACTTCGTGCAGCGCATCCGGACGCTGGCATCATCATGATCACCGCGCGTAGCAAGGCGAATGACATTGCTGTCGGCTATGACAGTGGAGCCGACATCTACCTTTCCAAGCCAACCACTTTCGAGGCCCTTGGGGCGGCGCTCCAGGCATTGTCGAGGCGGATCAAACCGTCTTCGGCACATGCCGACGTAACGATCATCCCTGCCACCCGGCAGTTGAAGGGGCCGCTGGCCAAGGTCAATCTATCCAGCACCGAAGTCAGATTGCTGATTGCCTTCGCGCAAGCCGAGCAGCACATTCTCGAGAACTGGCAGTTGATCGAAATGTCGGGGAAAGCAGCCGACTTCGCCGCGAAAAGCGCGTTGGAGGTGCAGATCGTAAGACTGCGCAAGAAACTCGAGGAAGCGGGCTCCCCCACGCCAACCATCAAAGCCATCCGCGGCACAGGTTACCAGTTGTGCATCTCGATTGAAGTTCGCGATCATTGAGCAGATCGCCGGTCGAGCAACCAGGCTGCCGTAGCGCGCGTAGGATGCGTTGAGGTACGAACCGCATCAATCACGGCTGGTGCCCATGGAGGCGCGTTGACCGTAGGGTGGATAAGCGATAGCGCATCCACCATCACCGCCGCCTACGGGACTGATGCCCATAGAGGCGCGTTGCGCGTAGGGTGGATAAGCGATAGCCGGGTAAGGTGGGCAAACGGCCTTATCGTTTGCCCACGCGGACTCGCAACGGTGAAATTGGTGGGCAATTTATCG
>CAISDD010000469.1 GCA_903883985.1 uncultured Pseudomonadota bacterium
ACCTTCCAGCCGGTCGCCGCTTCCAGTTCGGCTTGCGTTGCCTTCCAGTCCGGCTCGCGACCGGGGTAGAGGCGGCTGACGGCCACCGGCTTGGGGTCGAAGACCTTGGGCGTACTCAGAGTATCCAGGCGGCCATGGAAGGTCGCCGACCAGGTGGCGGTATTGCCGCGTTCGAGGGCGAGTGCCAGCTCGACATTGTCCGAGTAGCGGTATACCGCGCCGACATTGAACGGTGATTTCTGCGTCTGGTTACCGCCGAAGGGTTCGTGCCGATAATCGTTGCCGTCGTATTCCAGCTTGAGGATCAGCGGGTCCCAGGGGGTCTGATATTGCACTCCGCCGAAGAACGCGGCGGGTCCATGGAAATAGGCACTGGGGCTGAATTGGCCGGTGCTTCCCGCGACTACTTTACGAGTGTCGAAGCCCGAACTCAGGTGGCTAAGGGGGTTATTTACATCACCACGTTTGCCGACATAGCCCCAGCCCAGCCCCAGCGACCAGTCAAGGTTGCCTGTGCGCTTGCTGCCTACCAGATATTCGCCGGAGAACAAGCCGGTACCGGTCAGGTCGCGGATGCCCATTGCGATTTCCGGCAGCAGCGTGGTCTCCTGACGCAACCGCACCTTCAGGTCGATGCTCTTGTCCTTGTAGGACTGACTCATTCCTGGGCCATAGGGGACGTTGCTGACGTCCGTGTAGCGAAAACTGGTCTCAAGCCCGCGTAATGGTTGCAGATTGAAGTTCAGGCGAGTATAGGGAACCGCCTGGCTAAGACTGATGGATGCGGCGCCGGCAGGTGCCATGCGCGCGGTCGGGGTTTGCAACAAGCCTATTCCACCCCAGTCGCCGGCGGTGGTTTCAAGGTCACGCGGCCGTTCACGCCCCAGTACCGAGCTCACCATGCCGCTCGGAATCACGGGTTCGGAAAGCAGTTCAGCGCGATCCCCAGCCGGACCCTGGGTAGCCAGGATGCGGGCGAGTTGCTCCAGGACGCCGTTGTGCCATGGCAGTGCGTCCACTACGATCCATGCACCTGGCGCGGGCGTATCCTGCTTCTCCTGGTTCCAGTCGGCGATGTGGCGATGCTGGACGATCCCGTCCGGCTGCACGATCCAGGCCTGGGTCGGGTTTGCAGTCCCGCAGCGATGCACATAATCCAGCGCATGTGCGCCTGGCGCATGACGCACCTGGCACAAGTGGCCATCGCCTGTCAAGATGCTCACGGAAAGCGGACGCGCGGGTAGGCGGATGGTTTGGCCTGGCTGCAACAACGGGTCGAGTGCCGGGTGGACTTCCAGCCAGCGCGGATCCGTCTTGCCCAGCACGACCCGCCCGGTGATGGGCAGGTCAGTCACGAATCGGGTCAATGCCGTTCGCTGTGCCTGGGGAATTCCTGGTGAAAGATCTTTGTCCTGCAAGCCCACGAGCAGGGCCGACTTCATGCGGCCTTGCAACGGTTCTTCTTCCGGCAGTGACCAGACCAGGCCTTCGAGGTAAGGCTCCACGCTCAGGCCTAGCAGCCGTGGTGGCAGCCAGAGGGAGAGGCGCTCGGACTTGCGCACCGTCTCGACCGTATCCGCCCAAACGGCGGCACTGGGCGGAAAAATCAATGCCATCGCGGTGCCAAGCAGCAGCAGGGCTCGGTTTGAGCCACCAGCCGCGCCCCCCGCCAGCTTGCAACCAGCACCTTGTATCCGGATAGATGGAGCCTTCTTGCCGTGTGAAATATCCCTGATATCAAGCATGCCAGCGCTGCCAACTGAAGCACAGGTCTGCGTCCAGACAGATTTCCGAATAGATCACTACGGTTTTGCCCGATATGTTCTGCATGGCGTAGCGCGCCGTCGGCAGCCCGGAGCTCGCCGAAGCGACCTCCTCGAACCAGTTCAGCTTCTCCGGGTCGATGTCCTTCAGGTGCGTGCGTGGGGGGGGGGCTATCGGGTAGATGGACATCGCTTCGCGCAAGCCATAGCGATATCCCGGGCTCACGTCGCGCTGACGAATGAACTCGGCCCTGGCTCCGATGGCGTTCCAGTCAGGCAGACCTTCCAGGCGTACCGCCAGCCACTCCGTTTTCATGCCGGACGCACCCACCACACGGCCGTCGCGCAAACGCAACACCTCGCCCCCCGCGCTGTACCAGACTTCGACCGTGCCCGCAGGGCTGCGATCCTGGTAGCCCAGGGCGAAATAGACTTCACGATTCTCGACCTGGACGCGTAAGTAGGAAAAGGCCGGATTCAGCCGGATGGGCGCCGTGGCCGCGCCAGGTATGACCGCGTGGCTGAGGTCCAATACTGCCTTGGACACGGGAGAGTTTGCACAACCCGCAATCAGGGCGAAGGGCATCAGAAGCAGTAAAAAACGCACATCACCCCTAGCAATAAACTTCAAACAAGAAAAAGACCCTGTCGCCAGGGCCTTTTCGCCGGGCAGAAACCCAGGCAAAAAGACCCTGTCGCCAGGGCCTTTTCGCCGGGCAGAAACCCAGGCAAAAAGACCCTGTCGCCAGGGCCTTTTCGCCGGGCAGAAACCCAGGCAGTGTTAGCGGTGGGTGGTGGTGGTAGTCGTCGTGTTGTTGTCGTTGCTGCTCACGACGGCAACAGCGCCCACAACGGCTGCGGCTAGAGCGACCGTAGTCGCGCTCACGGCACCCGCAGCGGCGGCCGTAGCGGCTACCGCGCCGCCTACGACCGAGGACGAGGTGACAACCAGTGCACCATTGGTCGCGGTCGCCACCGTCATCGTCACCCCTTCTGCAGCACCGGTTCCGGTGACGACGAGAGGTGTGCCGTCGGCCGCTACTTGTGCCACGGTAGCGGACACCACTTCACCCGAATGCGTCGTCACCGTGACGACTTCGCCCACGCCCGCAGCCATGACATTCGTGGCAAACAGCATGGATAGAAACAACAGAGAAATATTCTTCATGATGCCCATACGAACCCCCTACCAGTAAGGAAAAAACCAAGCAACAGAACGAGCTAACCAGGCCGCATTGTAGTGCATCTCATGTCTATCCATACCCGCGAATCCGCAAGATCATCGGTCTAAGCCCTTCCCTGTGGTGAAAACGCCTAATCGGGCTTTAATAAGTGCCAAAATCCTCCAAATTTTTCCTGATATCCGCAGTAACCAATTGATTTTTATATGACGCTGCTTTTGAAGTTGAATTGTTGTGCCAGAATCCTGTTCTTTACCGATCCAGGTGCTTGCCATTCCGGTAAAAGTGCTTGCAGCTTCGTACGACAGACCAGAACCAAAGCCACCGGCTAGGGGTCACACCTTCGCCTGGTGCGTAGCGAGCGCATCGGTGGCGAGGTGCGCCAGACTAGCTTGTAGTGTGACTTGTGGGAGCCGGCTTGCCGACGAATGGAAGCGTCGCCGGGCTTGCAAGTCTTGTAATCGCGGGCAAGCCCGCTCCCACGACCGCTCCTCTGTATGTCCACTTCCATGACTAAGTAAGCTGTCGAAACCAATTTGGCTTACCACCGGGCTCCCTCACCCTGCCCACTCCCGGAGAGGGTTCCACCCCCTTCCCCCTCCGGGGGAAGGGCCGGGGATGAGGGCCTGCGCCGGCAGCTTAATGAAGGCAAGTTACGCGACATTACTTAGCATGTCGTGTGCTTTGTGGAGGCTTGCCG
>CAISDD010000470.1 GCA_903883985.1 uncultured Pseudomonadota bacterium
ACGCCAGAACAGCAGTTGAGCCTGTTCACCGCCTTCACCCAGGCGGATAGTTCCACCACGCGCAATTATGGCGGCACCGGCCTGGGGCTGACGATCAGTAAACAATTAGTCGAGCTCATGGGGGGCAAGATCGAGGTAGTCAGCGAGACGGGAGTAGGCTCCTGCTTCAGTTTCACGTCCTGTTTCGGCCTATTGTCCCAGACGGCCGGCGCACCAGAGGTAAGCCAGACGCTGGCCGGCAAGCGCGTTATGGTGGTCGAAGATAACGACACCTTGCGCAAACTGTATACCCTGATCCTGAAGAAATTTGGCTGCCAGGTGGAGGCCGTGGCTTCCGGCGAGGCGGCGCTGTTGCAGGAAGGGGAACACGACTTCATCCTGCTCGACTGGCACCTGCCCGGTCTGGATGGCCTGACCACTGCTCGCCGCCTGCGCGCCAAGGGAAACTCGGCGCACATCATCCTGATCACGGGTAGCGAACCGGCGCGGGCTCAAGCGCAAGCGGGTGGCTGCGACATCCTGGCTTTCCTGTGTAAACCCGTGGCGACCACCCTTCTCTACGATACGATGTTGAGCGCGCTGAGCGCGCTGAGCGCGTTGAGCAAACTTAGCGACTCTGCCTCACTGCCGCAGCCCGGCGAGCATCAAATGGCCATACCGGATCTGGCGGGTGCAGCCATCTTGCTGGTGGACGACAACGATTTCAACCGCCAGGTTGGCCGGGAACTGGTTGAAATTACCGGTGCCAGGGTAGCCACCGCCAACGATGGCGCGGCCGCTGTGGCGGCAGTGGCCGGCGGCGACTACGATCTAGTGCTAATGGATATACAGATGCCGGTGATGGATGGTTACAGCGCCGCGCGCCTCATCCGTGCGAGCCGGACCGACCTGCCTATCATCGCCCTGACCGCCCACGCCATGATCGAGGAGAGATCGAGGGTTCTGGCCGCCGGCATGAACGACATCATTACCAAGCCCATCCTGCCCGACGCGCTCTATGCCGTCCTCGCCCGCTGGCTTCCAAAACACACCATGCCGGTGCCACGTCAGGTGCCTGGTGCCGATGCCGACCGCTCGCCATTGGCGAGCGCACCGGCGCAGCCCCTGGGAGGCCAGCGTAGCGACACCGTAGCGTTAGCGCCGGAGCCAGCGGCTATTGCAGTCTATGATTTTGGCGTAGCCTTGCTCCGGGTGAACGGCAACCGCGAGATGCTCGAACGCTTTCTGCGGCTATTTCGTGATCGCAACAGCCACATCGTCACGGATATAGGCGCCGCATTTGCCCAGGACGATCTGCAAACGGCGCGGCAACTCGCCCATACCCTGAAAGGCTGTGCCGGCACCGTCGGCCTCATCGAGTTGCAAGCCGCAGCCAACGCACTGGAAAAAACGCTGGCCCTGGGCGAACCGGATCGCATCCACCGTGAGCAAGACCTCGCCTCACTACAGGCCGCCTGGCCTCGGGCGACGGCCGCGCTGGCAAGGGTGCTCGACAAGCCTGATCTTGTAACTTCTCAATAAGTCACGGCATAGTGCGGTCAGCGCCCGTTCACGCGGGGTAGTGATGTAAGCCACCCCAGGCAGGTTGAAGAAGCCCTGGCGAGTC
>CAISDD010000471.1 GCA_903883985.1 uncultured Pseudomonadota bacterium
CCTGATCTTCACCTACATGTGGGCCGGCCCCCACCACCTGCATTACACGGCGCTGCCCGACTGGACCCAGTCTATCGGCATGATTTTCTCCCTGATTCTGCTGGCTCCCTCCTGGGGCGGCATGATCAACGGCATCATGACCCTGTCCGGCGCCTGGCATAAGCTGCGGGATGATCCGATCCTGAAGTTCCTCATCACCTCGCTCTCCTTCTACGGCATGTCCACCTTCGAAGGCCCGATGATGGCTGTGAAGACGGTGAATGCCCTGTCCCACTACACCGACTGGACCGTGGGCCACGTGCACTCCGGCGCCCTGGGTTGGGTGGCCATGGTGTCCATCGGCTCCCTGTACTACATGATCCCGCGCCTGTTCGGCAAGAAGGAAATGTGGAGCACCTCGCTCATCACCTTCCACTTCTGGCTGGCTACGCTGGGCACCGTGCTGTACATCGCCGCACTGTGGATTTCCGGCGTGATGCAGGGCCTGATGTGGCGCGCAGTCAATCCCGATGGCACCCTGACCTACGCCTTCGTGGAAAGCGTGAAGGCCAGCTATCCGTTCTGGACCATCCGTGTCCTGGGCGGTACCCTGTTCCTGGTGGGCATGATCATCATGTTCTACAACGTGTTGAAGACCATCGCCGGCGAAAAGGCCTACGATGCGCCGGTGCTTGCACCTGCCGGCGCCCATTGAGAGGGAGCATAGAAAATGGGATTCAAGATTGAAATGATCGAACGCAATGTCGGCCTGCTCATCGTGCTGACCTTGCTGACTGTGAGCGTGGGTGGCCTGCTGGAAATCGTACCGCTCTTTTTCCAGCATTCCACCACCGAGCCGGTGGAGGGCGTCAAGCCCTACACCCCGGTGCGTCTGGTGGGTCGGGATGTGTACATCCGGGAAGGCTGTTACCTGTGCCATTCCCAGATGATCCGTCCCTTCCGCTCCGAGACCGAGCGCTATGGCCACTACTCCGTGGCGGGTGAATTCGTGTATGACCACCCGTTCCAGTGGGGTTCCAAGCGTACCGGCCCGGATATCGCCCGCGTGGGTGGCCGTTACTCCGACCAGTGGCACAAGGTGCACCTGCTGAACCCGCGTGACGTGGTGCCTGAGTCCAACATGCCGGCTTTCACCTGGCTTGATCGTCCTGCTGTGAGCAGCGACATCGAACTGAAGATGAAGGCGCTGCGCAAGGTGGGCGTGCCCTACACCGACGCCGAAATCGCCGGTGCCAAGGCGGAGCTGGAAGGCAAGACGGAGCTTGACTGCGTTGTTGCCTACCTGCAAGGCCTGGGTACGGTCATCACGGACAAGAGGTAAGAGTCGTGGATATCGGCGAACTTCAGAATGTAGGGCGGTCGGTGATTACGGTGCTGTCCTTCGCCATGTTTCTTGGGATCGTCGCCTGGGCTTACAGCGGGCGGCGTTCCAAGGGCTACGAAGAGGCGGCCAAGATGCCGTTCGAGCATGACGAAGAGTTGCCGAGCGAACTCAACTCTACCGATGCGACGCATACGAAAAGGAAAGCATCATGAGCGATAGCGATTTTGTTAACGGTTTTTGGGACATGTACGTCAAAGTCATTGTCCTGGTCAGTATCCTTGCCTGCGCGGTGTTCTTGTACATGCAGAGCAAGGGTGCGCCCCCCGTCGCCGCCGGTTCCGAGGCGGAGAAGATGGATCACATCTGGGACGAAACCCTCCAGGAGTACAACAACCCTCTGCCCGTCTGGTGGAGCTACCTGTTCTACATCACGGTTGTGTTCGCCCTGGTGTATCTGGTTCTCTACCCCGGCTTCGGCAGCTACCCCGGTGTACTCAACTGGAGCTCCCGTGGCAGCCAGTACGGTGCTGAAATGAAAGCGGCTGAGGCGACCTACGGTCCGATCTTCGAGAAGTTCTCGAAGCAGGACATCAAGGCCGTGGCGGCCAATCCGGAAGCCAAGCAGATGGGCGAGCGTCTGTTCCTGACCTACTGTTCGCAGTGTCATGGTTCCGACGGCAAGGGCGCCAAGGGCTTCCCGAACCTGGCCGATACCGACTGGCTGTATGGTGGGTCGCCAGAGGCGATCGAGACCTCGATCATGGAAGGCCGCATGGGTGTGATGCCTGC
>CAISDD010000472.1 GCA_903883985.1 uncultured Pseudomonadota bacterium
GGGCTTGCCCGCGATGCAACGGTGGCTATCGCGGGCAAGCCCGCTCCTACGACACGGTCAACAGCGGAATGTAGGATGATGCACTCGGCCATTTCCAGGGCCAGCTTCTGCTTGGCCAGCCCGGCCGATTCGTTCGGGGCGGCGGCAGACTCGATGGACTGTTACTCTACACGTCGATCCTGCGACATGATATGTCGTGCATGCCTGCTTCAATGCTCAGCATTACCCTCTTCCCAGGGATTTCCTGCGACTCGCGTAAGTCCGCCACCCGGAGCCCGATTTGACCCCGACCTCACTTCCGACCGGTCTGATGCTGGTCCATGGTAACCAGTCCGAAGCTCTGCGCGATCTGCTGGTGGTGTGGATGAAGCGCTATCCCCTGATGCCCCTGGAAAACGAAATCATCCTGGTGCACAGCAACGGCATCGCCCAGTGGCTGACGCTCGCCCTGGCGGCGGACAGGCTAGAGGGCGACGGCGGCGGGTGCGGGATCGCCGCCGCCCTGGACCTGTCCTTGCCGTCCCGCTTCCTCTGGCAGATTTACCGCGCCGTCCTCGGGTCGTCCGCGGTGCCGGAGACCTCGCCCTTCGACAAGCCGCTCCTGGTGTGGCGTCTGATGCGCCTCTTGCCGGATGTGATGACGCAGCCGGAGTACGCGCCCTTGCAACGCTTCCTTGCCGACGATGCAGACCTGCGCAAGCGTTTCCAGTTGGCCGAGCGCCTCGCCGACCTGTTCGACCAGTACCAGGTGTATCGCGCCGACTGGCTGGCAGCCTGGGCGGCAGGAGAGGACGTACTGATCCGCGCCCGCGGCGAGCGGGGCCCCCTGGCCGCAGATCAGTGCTGGCAGGCATCCCTGTGGCGTGCCCTGCTGGCAGACGTGGGCGCAGGCGGTGACACCAGTCGGGCGGCGGTGCACGATGCCTTTTTGCAAAAGGCTGCCCTGTGGCCGGAGGACGAGCGCCCGGCCGGGCTGCCGCGCCGGGTGATGGTGTTCGGCATCTCGGCCCTGCCGCGGCAATCCCTGGAGGTTCTGGCGACCCTGGCGCGCTGGAGCCAGGTGCTGATGTGCGTACACAACCCCTGCGAACACTACTGGGCTGACATCGTCGCCGACAAGGATCTGCTGCGTGCGGCCCACAAGCGCCAGCAGCGGCGGGCCGGCATGCCGGCGGTACTGTCCGAGGATGACCTGCATTTGCACGCCCACCCGCTCCTCGCCGCCTGGGGCAAGCAGGGCCGGGACTTCATCGGCCTCCTGGACGAACACGACAGCGATGCTTCCCGCGCCGGCTACCTGCAGCATTTCGTGGACATCCGCCAGCGCATCGACCTGTTCTCATCCCACGGCGAGCGGCGCCTCCTCAATCAGTTGCAGGACGACATCCTGGACCTGCGCCCGCTCTCCGAGACCCGCGTTCACTGGCCGCCGGTGGATGCTGCCAGGGACGAGTCTATCCGTTTCCATATCGCCCACAGCCCGCAGCGGGAAGTGGAAGTGCTGCACGACCAGCTCCTCGCCGCCTTCAACGCCGACCCTAGCCTGCGTCCCCGTGACATCATCATCATGTTGCCCGATGTGGACGCCTATGCGCCGCACATCCAGGCGGTGTTCGGACTCAGTGATGAGCACGACAAGCGCCACATTCCCTTCAGTATTGCAGACCAGGCCAGGCGCCAGAACGATCCCCTGCTCAAGGCTCTTGAGACCCTGTTGGCGCTGCCCCGCGGGCGCGTCTGTGTGAGCGACGTGCTGGATCTGCTCGAAGTGCCGGCCCTGCGCCAGCGTCTCGGCATCGTTGAAAACGACCTGCCCCTACTGCATCGCTGGATACTCGGCGCCAACATTCGCTGGGGCCTCAATGCAGGGCACCGTGAGGGTCTCGATCTGCCCCGTGATCATGCGGAGAACACCTGGCTGTTCGGTATACGCCGTATGTTGCTAGGCTACGCCGTGGGCAGCGCCGCCCAACCCTGGCAGGACATCGAACCGTTCGACGAGATCGGCGGCCTGAATGCGGCCCTGTTAGGCCCACTGGTGCAGTTTCTTGACCGCATGGAAGCCACCTGGATAGTGCTTGGCACGCCCGCGACGGTGCCGGACTGGTGCATCCGATTGCGCGCCCTGATGACGGACTTCTTCCTGACCGACGACAGCGGCGACGCCTTTACCCTCCTGCAACTGGAGCAGGCGTTGCAGGACTGGCAGGCCGCCTGTCTGGACGCCCAACTCACCGAGCCCTTGCCCTTGTCCGTGGTGGGAGCCTACTGGCTGGCCAGGATCGATGGCGGCAGCTTGTCCCAGCGGTTCCTCGCGGGCACGGTGACTTTCGCCACCTTGATGCCCATGAGGGCGATTCCCTTCCGCCAGGTCTGCCTCTTGGGCATGAATGACGGCGACTACCCGCGCACCAAAGTACCCATGGATTTCGACCTCATGGGTCGGGACTACCGACCAGGGGACCGCTCCAGGCGTGAAGATGACCGTTACCTGTTTCTCGAAGCCCTGCTGTCGGCGCGGGAGTGTCTGCGCGTCTCCTGGGTTGGTCGCAGTGTCAATGACAATACGCCGCGGCCGCCTTCGGTCCTGGTGGGTCAGTTGCGCGACCACCTGGGGGCCGGCTGGCGCCTGGCGGGCTGCGGGGCTGTGGACGCCCAATCGGCCGAGAAACTGCTGGCGGCGCTGACGGTGGAGCATCGCCTGCAAGCCTTCAGCCGGGATTACTTTCCCGCCGGGGGTACGGCTACCTCCTGGTTCACCTATGCAA
>CAISDD010000473.1 GCA_903883985.1 uncultured Pseudomonadota bacterium
AAGTGCCTGCATTGCAACGAAGAGTATTGCTGCGACCCCCGCAATTATGGGCGTCAGAAGTTCTGCGCGAAGCCGGATTGCCAGCGGGCCTCCAAGGCGGCCAGCCAGAGGCAGTGGCTGAGCCGCCCGGAGAACCGCGATTACTTCCGCGGAGCCGAAAACAGCGAACGTGTCCGGCTGTGGCGCTTGGCCAATCCCGGATACCGGCGCAACAAGAGGACTGCGCCCAAAAGCGTGTTACAAGAACCCTTGATCCCTCAAATTGTTGAAAACAAGGAGGTTGTGCAGCCATCGGTCTCATCGGTGTTACAAGAGATCTGCCTAGTGCAACCCGCTCTGGTTGTGGGGCTTATCTCCATCATGACCGGTTCCGGGTTACAAGAGGACATCGTCGCTAGCGCCCGTTGGTACATCAATCGCGGCGAGGACATCCTGCGCATGGTGCCTGGGATGTCCGCCTTCCCAAGCCATGAAAACCAAGCCCATCCTGTGCCCGGAGCGTCTGCGCCACGTCCCCCGCCAATTCAGTTGGATCGACCAACGTCTCGTGCGTGACGGGCATATCCAGAAGCGCTCGCCCGAAGCCCTCGCCCTCTACCTGTTCCTCTGCACCGTGGCCGACGCGCAGGGCGCGAGTTATTACTCCGACACCACCGCCGGCAAAATCCTCTCGTTTTCCTCCGTCCAATTGCGCGGTGCCCGCACCGAGTTGGTGACGGCCGGACTCATCGCATACCGCAGTCCGTTCTATCAGGTATTGAGCCTAGAACCCAAACCCGCCGTTGCGATAGCTCGGGCACCCGAACCCCGCTCGGGCGAGGTCTGTTCCGTCGGCGAAATCCTCCGTGCGATGATGGAGGTGGCACAATGATAGATTACCAAACCTATTGCCAAATCCGCCTCCTCCATCAGGAGCGCGGCTTGAGCTTCAACCAGATCGCCGCAGAACTGGGGATCCGTCCGCAAACGGTAGCCAAATACGCCAACCTCGCCACCTTCCCGCGCCGCCGAGGCATCAGGCGTCCAAGCAAGCTCGACCCCTTCAAGCCCGCAATCACCCGCTGGCTTGAGCGCCATCCTTACACCGCTACCCAAATCTATCAGCGACTGTGCGCCGAGGAGGGATACATCGGCGGCTTGAGCATCGTCAAAACCTACGTGCGGGCCGTGCGCCCGGTGCGCCACCCGGCCTTCCTCACTCTCGCCTTCGCTCCCGGCGAAGCCGCACAAGTGGACTGGGGGAGTGCCGGCACCATCACCTTGGGAAACACCCGCCGCCGCTTGTCCTTTTTCGTCATGGTCCTCTGCCACAGCCGCATGACATACGTCGAGTTCACCTGCGGCGAGGCCATGGAACACTTCCTCGCCTGCCATCGCAACGCGCTGGCGTTTTTCGGCTCCACGCCCGGCGTCATCCTCATCGACAACCTCAAGACCGGGGTGCTCAAACATCCTTTCGGCGAACGGGCCGTCTTCCATCCCCGTTACCTCGACTTCGCCGCTCATTACGGCTTCGAACCCCGCGCCTGCAACGTGCGCAAGGCCAACGAAAAAGGCCGCGTCGAAAGCGGCGTCGGTTATGTGAAGAAGAACGTCCTCGCCGGACTCGATCTCCCTAACAGCCTTGGCGGAGTCAATACAGCGGCTCGCCAGTGGATGGACACCATTGCCAACGTGCGCGTCCACCGCGAAACGCACAAGCAGCCCGCCGAACTCTTCCTAATCGAGAAGCCCGCCCTGCGCCCGTTGCCCGCCGTGGCCGCCGACACCTCGGTCACGCGCATCGTCAGGGTCACCAACCGCTGTCGTGTCGTCTTGGACACCAACCGTTACTCCGTGCCTGCCGCCTACGCCTCGCAACGCCTCACTCTCGTGGTGTTTGCCGAGCGCATCTGCCTCTATCACTCCCACAACCTCGTCGCCTCCCACCCGCGCTGCTACGAGCGCCACCGCGACTTCGAAAACCCCGACCACGTCAAGGAGATCCTCGACCAGCGCCGCCGTGCCAGGGACGCCAAGTGGCTCATGACCTTCTATGCCATCAGTGCGCAGGCCGAATACTATTACCAGCAACTCACAGCCCGCAGTCTCCAAGTCCGCGTCCACATCAACAAAATAGTCGCACTCGTTGACATATATGGCCCGGACAAAGTGCGCCTTGCCATGGAAGACGCCATCGCAAGTCAGGC
>CAISDD010000474.1 GCA_903883985.1 uncultured Pseudomonadota bacterium
CCGTTGAGATCGGAAAGCCGCTTGATCGGGCCGTTGCGATCAACCACCAGGATGCCGTCGAGCGGTTTGCCGCTGCGAATCAGGGGGATATAGCCTTGCGCCTTCCTGGCCATGACCTCGTGCCAGGGATTGAGAAAGACGAAATCCGGTACGCCGGCGAGAAAGTCGCTCTCGAATTTTGGAATGCGATCCACTACCAGTAACTGCAGGCTGATTCCGGCTTCCTTCTCCAGATACGCGAGCAGGGGCGACCAGCGTAAACCGATGTCCACCGGGGTGAATTGCGGCACCACGGAAAGGGTATAAACCTGCCCCGCCCAGGCGCAGGGCAGGAGGAGGAACAGGGCAAGGATGCGGAACATGGGGCGGCTCATCAGAGTTGCGTGAATACCGGATCATCATCCTGGTAGCTGCCGCGGATGGCCAGTACCTCGGGAAGGCGCGCAATGAAGGCGGCGACACACTGAGGGTCGAAATGGCTGCCGGCCCCTTCTTCGAGGAAACGCACCGCGGCGGCGATCTCCCACGTGCCCTTATAGGGCCGCGTCGAAGTCAGAGCATCGAAGACATCCGCGACCGCAACGATGCGGCCATGAAGCGGGATGTCTTCCCCGGCGAGGCCGCGTGGGTAGCCGCTGCCGTCGAATTTTTCGTGATGCGTTTGGGCGATCACGGCGGCGATGTCGAGCAGGCTGGAAGCGCTCCCGGAGAGCAATTCGTAGCCTTTCTCGGCATGGGTCTTCATGATTTCGAATTCAGCGAAATCCAGGCGTCCGGGTTTGAGCAGGATGTCGTCGCGTATGGCGATCTTGCCCACGTCATGCATGGGTGCGGCGCGCAGTATGGTTTCCTGTTCCGCGGGCGACAGGCCGATCTGCTGCGCGATCAGGCGTGAATAATTGGACATGCGCTTGATGTGGGCGCCGGTCTCCGGATCGCGGAATTCTGCGGCACGCGACAGTCGCGTGATCATTTCCAGCTCCCGGTCGAGGATTTCCGCCGTGGCCTCGGCCACCTTCTCTGCCAGCCAGGCTGCACGATCGGATAGCGCCTTCTGGCTGCGCCGCAGCGCCAGCATGTTGCGCAGGCGGGCGCGAAATTCGGCGTTGTCGATGGGCTTGGTCAGGAAGTCGTTGGCGCCGCTCTCCAGGGCGGCATAGCGGGTTTCCCGCTCATGGTCGGCGGTGATCATGAGTACCGGGATGTCGGCATTGAGCGAATTTTCCCGGAAGCGGCGGATGAACTCCAGGCCGTCTGGTGGTGGCATCATGTAATCGACGATCAAAAGGTCCGGGGTGTTTTTCAGGCACCAGTCCAGTCCTTGGGCGGAATCCAGGAAGGTCAGCGCTCTGTAGTCCCCGGCCCGTTTCACCAGGCTCTCCATGAGCTTCAGGTTGACCGCGTTATCGTCGACGATAATGATCTGCATCTGCCTTCCTTAAACACGAATCCGTAGCGCCACTATCGGCAGGAACTCGGGGAACTTTAACGGTGGCTTATTCGCGCTCGGCCTGAGGCATGGCTGGCCGCTTTTCCACCTTCGCCACGGCCAGTCTCTCGCTCTGGTCGCGGATCAGCCGTAGCTTGGCCGCTTTTCCCGGCGGCAGCGCGGCGATCAGATTGAGCAAAGAGACCGAGTCCTTGACGGGTTTGCCGTCGACCATGACCAGCACGTCGCCCGGGCGGATGCCGGCCAGGTCGGCCGGGCCGCCGCGCAGCACACCGGCGATCAGGGCGCCGTTGCTGGATTTCAGGCCGAAGGATTCGGCGATTTCCGGGCTGATTTCCTGGACTTCGATGCCGATCCAGCCGCGTGTCACGGTCCCGTGGAGGATGATCTGCTCCATTATCTGGCGCACGATGGACACGGGAATGGCGAAGCCTATGCCCAGGTTGCCGCCGCTGCGGGAGTAGATTGCGGTGTTGACGCCGATCAGATTACCGGCGGCATCGACCAAGGCGCCGCCGGAATTTCCCGGGTTGATGGCAGCGTCGGTCTGAATGTAGTCCTCGAAGGTGTTGATGCCGAGGTGGCTGCGGCCCAGGGCGGAGACGATGCCCATGGTTACGGTCTGGCCGACCCCGAAGGGATTGCCGATCGCCAGCACCACGTCACCCACGCGCAGGGTGTTCTGTTTCGCGAACGTGATGGCAGGAAGGTGGTCGTGACGTACCTTCAGGACGGCGACATCGGTTTCCGGATCGGTGCCGACGATCTTGGCCGGTAGCGTCTTGCCGTCGGGCAGGGACACCTGGATTTCGTCCGCAGCCTCGACGACGTGGGTGTTGGTCAGGATGTAGCCATCGGCGCTGACGATGACCCCGGAGCCCAGGCTGGAGAGTCGTTGCGGCCGGTTGTCGCCATTGAAGTGGCCGCCGAAGAAGCGGCGCAATACCGGGTCGTCCATGAAGGGATTGCGTTGCGCGCGCACTTCCTTGCTGGTGAAAATATTGACCACGCAAGGGCGCGACTTCGCGGCGGCGTCGGCATAGCTCGATACGCCGCGCGCAGTTTCGCCGTTTGCGACTTCCCGGATGGTGACGCCGTTCCCCGCCCGCGGCAGCAGGCCGGGAATCAGTCGATCCAGCGCCACCAGGGCGGCAAGCACGAGCGCCAGGGCGGCGACGGTCTGAGCGAACAATAGCCAGATTTTCTTCATGTTCGGAAGTTCAGAAAGACGGGACAGAACGCAATTTTAGCAGCCTGTGCCGGCCTGTCATGTGGCTGGGATGCAGATAGGGAAAACTGGAGTTGTTTACTCAGTTGTTATCGTTGAATGCACGGAATAGTCTGTTCTTCATCATGCGAACTCTGGTGCTGGGAATAGGGAACACACTACTCACCGATGAAGGGGTGGGCGTTCATGTGCTTCAGGCGCTCGAAGTGGCCTTGGCGGCTGAGCACCCCCGCATCGACGACGTAACTCTGCTCGATGGCGGCACGCTGTCTTTCACTCTGGCCGGCCCGATCGAGGAAGCCGATGCGCTGATCGTGGTGGATGCCGCTAACATCAAGCGCGAGCCTGGCGACTGGATACTGTTGGAAGGGGAGCAGATGGATGCCTTCCTGCTCGGCAACCGCAAATCCACCGTTCACGAAGTCGGGCTGACCGATCTGCGCGCCATCGCCATCCTGGCTGGTCACTGGCCAGAGCAGCGGGCGATGCTGGCGATTCAGCCACTGATGTGGGACTGGGGCGAACAGCCAACTCCCGTCGTCGCCGCCGCGATTCCTCCGGTTACCGAGAAAATACTCGAACTCCTGCGAGCCTGGAACCATGCCGTCTGATTTCATTCCCCTCCATGCCATCCCTGTCGTCGTCGTGCCTGCGGGACTGCGCGCGGGTGAGCTGTCGGGCAATGCCCCGGCCTTGCTGCGGGAAATCGCCGAGATGCTGCGGCGCCTGCTGAGCAGCAACGAACCCTCGGCCATCGACTTGCAAGCGTTGCCGCTGACCCCCGCCGACCTGGCATGGTTGCGCGACCGCCTGGGTGAGGGCGAAGTCTCCGTGGCTTTGAGTGCGGATGGCGACTCCAGTCTGGACGAGACCGCTTGCCCTGGTGTTTGGTGGGTGACGCATCGCAACCCGCAAGGCGCGGTAGTTTCCGAATTTATTGAAGTGGCTTACGTGCCCGAAGTGGTGCGCGCGCCCCGTGAAGATGTCGTAATCGGATTGGAATCTTTAGAGTCGCTGAGTGCCGAATTAACCTGAAGTTACGAGTGTGGTCTTTACCCTGGAGGGCAGCATGCACGGTCCCTTGATAGAAACTCTGGCGCGGCAGGGCGTTACCCGCCGCACATTCATGAAGTACTGCGCCACGCTGGCATCCATGATGGCGCTGCCGCCTGCCGCAGGGCGCGCCATGGCGGAAGCGATGGCAGCGGCTCCGAGTGCGAGCAAGCGGCCCTCGGTCATCTGGTTGCCGTTCCAGGAATGCACCGGCTGTACCGAGTCCATTACCCGCTCACATTCCCCCACGTTGGAAGGTTTGATCTTCGATGTGATCTCCCTGGACTATCAGGAAACGCTGATGGCCGCAGCCGGTCACCAGGCCGAGGAGGCCTTGCATGCCGCCATGAAGGCCAACGAAGGCAAATATCTGTTGATCGTCGACGGCTCGATCCCACTCGGTCTGGATGGCGCCTATTCCTGCATCGGCGGCAAATCCAATCTGGAAACACTCAAGGAAGTGGCGAAGGGGGCTGCGGCCATCGTCGCGATGGGGTCCTGCGCGGCTTATGGCGGCCTGCCCCGCGCCAACCCGAACCCGACCGGCGCGGTTTCCGTGGCGGACATCATCAAGGACAAGCCCATCATCAACATTCCTGGTTGTCCGCCCATCCCTGTGGTCATGACCGGTGTGCTCGCGCATTTCCTGACCTTCGGCAGCCTGCCGGAACTCGACAAGCTGGGACGCCCGAAAGCGTTCTATGGCGAAACCATCCATGACCGCTGCTATCGCCGCCCGTTCTACGATCAGGGCAAGTTTGCCAAGACTTTCGACGATGAAGGCGCGCGCAATGGCTGGTGTTTGTTCGAACTGGGCTGCAAGGGTCCAATTACCCACAACGCCTGCGCTACCGTGAAGTGGAATGGCGGCACCTCCTGGCCGGTTGAATCCGGACATGGTTGCCTGGGGTGCTCGGAGCCCGATTTCTGGGATGGGGGCGGTTTCTACAAGGCGCTGTCCATGCCTGCGAATCCGCTGAAGATGGTGGCCGGCGCCGCCGCCGTCGGCGTGGCGGTGGGTGTGGCGACGAGTGTTCTCAACCGCGGCAAGAAAGGTGCTGCACGTGCCGCCCATGAGAAGACCACTTTGGCTGACCTGGAGAAATGATCATGAATGAAATGCAATTTCTGACCTGGGTACGCGGCCAGGGTCTTGATCTGGCCGTGAGCCTCTTTCTTCTGGGCGTGCTCTGGAGGCTGCTGGAAATCTACGGACTGGGTCGCAAGAAGGATCTGACGGCGCCCCGCCATGCGTCCGGCGCTTCCGGATGGCACACGGTGTTTCGCCGTTCCCTGCCGGCCGAGAGCATGTTGAAGAAGTCGCCCGTCACCTACATCGCCGGCTACACCTTCCACCTGGGCTTGGGGCTGGTGGTGTTCCTGTTTGCACCCCACATCAAGCTGATCCAGAGCCTGACCGGGCTGCACTGGCCCGGTTTGCCCTCGCAGTTCATCGACCTGATCGCGATCGTGACCATCGCCGCGATGGTGGTGGTGCTGGCCGATCGCATCAGCAAGCCGGTCAAGCGTTTTATCAGCACGTTCGAGGACTGGTTCACCTGGCTGGTGACCTTCCTGCCGTTGCTGACTGGCTGGCTGGCGGTTCGGCATCTTCTGTTGCCCTATACCAGCATGCTGGCGGTGCATATCCTGTGCGTCGAAATTCTTCTCATCGTTTTGCCGTTCACCAAGCTGTTCCATGCCTTCACGGTGTTTGGTTCGCGCTGGTACAACGGCACGGTCAACGGTCATAAAGGAGTCGTGGTATGAGCGCCTCACTCGAAAAGGGCGTGCGCGTCCTGAAGGAAATGATAGACGCGCCCATCGCCAGCTACTTCAGCAGTTGTGTCCATTGCGGCCTCTGTGCCGAGGCCTGTCTCTTCTATACGGAAACCGGTGATCCCAAGTACACGCCCATCCACAAGCTGGAGCCCATGCGTCGCCTGTACGAACAGGAATACACCCTGCTGGGCCGGCTCAAAAAAATGGTGGGTCTGTCCAAGCCCGTTACCGATGCCGAACTCGGTCAGTGGCAGGAACTGGTCTACAACTCCTGCACCTTGTGCGGCCGCTGCTCGGCGGTCTGTCCGATGGGCAACGACATCGTCTACATGGTGCGCAAGTTCCGCGAAGGCATGTCGGCGGCCGGCCATGCTCCGGTTGGCATCAAGGGTGCGGTCAACCGCACCGTCAATATCGGCAGCCCGATGGGCGTGAAACTGCCCGCCGTGAAGGCGCAGATGAAGCATGTCGAAGAAGACCATGGCATTCCCATCCCTATGGATGTGGTCGGTGCCGAGTACCTGGTCATGCTCTCTTCGATGGAAATCATCAACTTCCCGGAATACCTGGCCGCCATCGCCAAGATCATGAAGCAGGCCGGCCGGACCTGGACCCTGTGCTCCACCGCCTTCGAGGCCACCAATGCTGGCATGCAGATCGGCAACTCGGATCTCGCCCGCGTGATCGTCTCACGCATCGTCGAGGGCGCCGAGAAGCTCAAGGTCAAGACCGTCATCAGCCCGGAATGCGGCCACGCCTACACGGCACTGCGCTGGGAAGGCGCCAACCTGATCGGTCGGCCGTTCACCTTCAAGGTACAGCACATCATCGAGGTGTTGGGTGAGTTTCAGGAAAAAGGCCTGCTCAAGACGGAAGGGTTTGAGACCGACCGCCTGACCTTCCATGACCCCTGCCAGTTGGCGCGTCGCGGCGGCGTCATCCAGCCACAGCGCAACCTCATGAACATGGTGGCGAAGAACTTTGTGGAAATGCCCGACGCGGGCTACATGAACTGGTGTTGCGGGGGCGGCGGTGGCGCTTCGGCGATCGAGGAAGGCGAGGAACTGCGTCTGGCAGCCTTCAAGAAAAAGAAATCCCAGTTGGAGGCGGTCAAGCCGGATCGGCTGGTCACTGCCTGCGCCAACTGCCGCATCGTCCTGGAAGAAGGGCTGGAGCATTATCAGATGGACATTCCCGTGATCGGCCTCACCGAATTGATCGCCGAACACATTCCAGACCTAGCCAAGTCAGAAGGAGCTTGAGGCCATGCCCATCAACGACAAGGAATTCAAGGCAATACTGAGCGCATTGCCCATCGCTCAGCAACGTCCTGTTGCGGCGCTATTCGTGCAGCGGGTATTCCCGCTTAGCAACGATGTTCGCCTCAAGTCGGCCCTCGATGTGGCCCAGAGGGAGGAAGTCTCGGACGTGGAGTTGGCCGGGGCTTACCAGGCGGCTAACACGGCCAGGGTGGAAAGCTTCACCCAATGCGGCAGGACGACAGACTGGGCCGCCCAGGCCGGTCACTTTGTCGCCAAGGCCGCGGTGGCTTGCGTCAGGGTTGCCTCCGCGGGAGAGAACCTGGCCTGGGATGCCGCCATGTCCGCGCGTATGGCGCGCACCTGCGAAACCGTCGCCAAAGGCTTCGGCACCGAGAACACAGAAGCCCAGGAGCAATACCGCATCCTCGCTTCCTTTATTGAATTGTTGAGGAAATAGGCCATGACCACACGTGTCGTTGTCGACCCCATCACCCGTATCGAGGGCCACTTGCGCATCGAGGCGGAGACCGATGCCAGTGGCAGGATCACCAGCGCGTATTCCGCCGGCACCATGGTGCGTGGCATCGAGATCATCCTGCGCGGTCGCGACCCTCGCGATGCCTGGGCTTTTGCCCAGCGCATCTGCGGCGTCTGCACCCTGGTGCACGGCATGGCCTCGATCCGCTCGGTGGAAGATGCCCTGCATCGTGCCATCCCCAGCTACACCATCCCGCATAACGCCGAGATCATCCGCAACCTGATGATTGCCGCGCAGTATGTGCATGACCACGTCATGCACTTCTATCACCTGCATGCGCTCGACTGGGTCGACGTGGTTTCGGCCTTGAAGGCCGACCCCAAGGCGACTTCGGCGCTGGCGCAAAGTATCTCCAGCTATGCCAAGTCCTCGCCTGGCTATTTCGCCGATGTGCAGAAGAAGGTGAAGACCTTCGTCGAACAGGGTCAGCTCGGTGTCTTTTCCAACGCCTACTGGGGTCATCCCGCCTACAAGCTGCCTCCGGAAGCCAACCTGATGGCGGTGGCACATTACCTGGAAGCGCTGACCTGGCAACGCGACGTGGTCAAGCTGCACACCATCTTCGGGGGCAAGAACCCGCATCCCAACTTCGTGGTCGGTGGCATGCCCTGTGCCATTTCCGTGCACACTGCGGTCGAGAACCAGTCTGCGGGGCAGGCCGGCACTGCGGTCAACATGGTCGGCCTGCAAGTCGTTCGGGACGTGATCAAGCAGATGCGCGATTTCGTCGACCAGGTTTATGTCCCGGATCTGCTCGCCATCGCTTCCTTCTACAAGGAATGGGGCGGCATGGGGGACACGGGCGGCAATTTCCTGTCGTTTGGCGACCTACCCGGAAAGTCCATCTGGGATACGAGCTCCTTCCTCATTCCGCGCGGGGTCATCCTCAAACACGATATCTCGACGATCCACCCCATCGACGTGGACCGCGACGACGAGATCCAGGAATTCATCAGCCACTCCTGGTACAAGTATGGCGGCGGTGACGCCCAGGGCCTGCATCCATTCAAGGGCGAGACTGAGCTCGACTACACGGGCCCGAAGCCGCCCTATGAACAACTGGAAGTGGAGAAAAAATACTCCTGGATGAAGTCGCCGCGCTGGCAGGGCAAGACCATGGAAGTCGGTCCGTTGGCCCGCGTGCTGCTGATGTATGCCAATGGTCACAAGCAGACCAAGGAGTTGGTCGATTACACCCTGAAGACCCTGGACGTGCCGGTCACCGCCCTGTTCTCCACCCTCGGGCGCACCGCCGCACGTGGCCTGGAATCGAAGATCATCGCCGATGCCATGCCCGGCATGTTCGATCAGCTCATGGCCAATATCAAGGCGGGTGACGTGCGCACCTTCAACGACCAGTATTGGGATCCGTCCACCTGGCCGAAGCACATGCACGGCGTCGGCCTCACGGAAGCCCCGCGCGGGGGACTCTCCCACTGGATCAACATCGACGACGGCAAGATCAGTAATTACCAGGCCGTGGTGCCCAGCACCTGGAATGCCGGGCCACGTGATGCGCAAGGGCAACCCGGCGCCTACGAGGCGGCCTTGCAACACAACCACGTCATGCACGATCCCAAGCAGCCGCTCGAGATCCTGCGCACCATCCACAGCTTCGACCCCTGTATTGCTTGCGCCGTGCATGTAACGGACCCGGATGGCGAGGAGTTGGTGCAGGTAACCGTGAAGTAACTTTCCGCTCCCTTCGTGGGAGGGCTAGGGGGAGAGGACGTGGATCAAGCCCCTAGCCACTGACCACTGACCACTGACCACTGATACACGAACTGACCCATTGACGGGTCGAGAAGCCGAAAAATGGAAGACCCACTCAAACGCCTGCTGGAAGCCGAGGCCCGCGCTCAGCAGATTATCGACGCTGCGAGCGGCGAACGGCAGCGCATCCTGAACGATGCACTGGCCACGGCGCGCGAAGCCACAGACCGTTTCGAAGCCGGACGCGCCGATTTGCGTGCTCCTTTCCTTAAGGAGGCCCACGGCCGCGCCGAGCAGGCGGTGGCCGAACTGACCAGGAAATATGAGGAGCGTCAGCGCAACCTGCGCGATCTTGCTTCCCGCCACGAACAGGAGGCGGTCAATGCCGCGCTGAACTTCTTTTTGCTCGACCCGGCCCTTTGAGCCCAGGTTTGCATCACAACCCGACAGGATGATGTCGTGTCCGCCTATCTGAATACCCGCGTCAGTCTTTATTCCGGTCGTCTCTTGCAGCCGGAAAATTTCACGGCCTTGATCAAAACGCCGGATGAGGAGATGGCCGAGGCACTGGCCGGACATGGTTTGCCGCAGCTTGCCGCCGGATTTGATGACCTGGATCACCGTTCTCTGGAGCAGCGCATCATTTCCGCGGTTCTGGATGAAACCAAGATACTGATCCGCCCGCTCACCGGTGCCGATCGCAGTTTTTTGATTTACTGGGCCGAGCGCTTCGAAGTATCTAACGTGAAAACCCTGTTGCGCGGCAAGATGACCGGTGACCGGCCTGCGGCGCTGCTCAACCGGCTGACGCCCATGGGCACCTTCGGCCGCCTGGATGTTCAGGATCTGGCCCACGCGGAGGACGTCCACGAACTGTTGCGGCGACTCGAAGCCGGTCCCTATGCAGGCATCGTGCGCCAGGCCAGGCGCGCTTTCGAGGAAAGCCAGGATCCCTTCATCCTCGACGCGGCCCTGGACCGTGGATATTACGAAGGCCTGGTGCATCGCGCGCAGCCGCTGGAAAACGCGGCCGGGGCTTCTTTCCGCCGCCTGATGGGGCCCCTCATCGACCGCATCAACCTGGTCTGGCTGCTGCGCTACCGCTTCAACTACAACCTGCCGCCGGCCCAGGTCTACTACCTACTGGTGGCGTCCCGCTACAGCCTGTCTTCCTCGCGCCTGCGCGAGTTGGCGGCGCTGGGCAGCCCGGCCGCGATCCAGGATGCCCTGCCGGAACCGTTGCGCACCCAGTTGCAGGACACCCATACCATCCCGGACATGTTCGCGAGCATGGAGCGCGATGCCACCGATAAATGTGAAAAAGTCCTGCATTCCGGTGCGCCCGCGATCTCCCGCGCCTTCGCTTACCTGCTGCTGCGCGAGCGCGATCTCCGGTCGGTGCGCGCAGTGCTGCGTGGCCGCCACCTGCACCTGCCCACGGCTGACATCCATTTGGCCATGTATCAACCTTACGACGGCCAGGCCGCCTAGAAAAATTCATGAACCTTCTGGCCGTTTCCCTCACCCCCAGCCCCTCCCCCGCTTCGCGGGCGAGGCGAGTGTCGAGAGCCGCTCTTCGGCTGTTGCGTAAAAGGAATGCGTGATGTTCCGCGCCGAACCCCTGGTCAAAATTCGCCTCCTCACCCTCGAGTCCGAAGTTGCGGACGCAGCGCTGGAACTGGCTCGCTTCGGCATCTACAGTCCTGCCCAGTACGCCCCGGCCGCACTCACCGAGAGTCCCGCCGAGGCCTATCGCGATGCCTGGCTGGATGCCGAGTCACGCGTCTCCAAACTGGTGGAACACTGCGGCAAGCTGCCCGAATTCACCTTGCCGGAGGGCGCAGCGGCCCCCACCCTGGCGGATCTGGACGAACTCAATAGTTGGCTCAAGGGGGTGTGGAATGCTTGTCTCGCCGCCCATGAAGGCGAGTCTCGTATTCAGGAAGAAGTGCTCCATCTGGATGCTCTCGAGGAAACCCTGGGCAAGCTGGATCGCCTCAATGTCGACCTGTCTCACTTGTTGCGCCCGGACGGCCTGCTGTCGGTGAATATCGGCAGCATGCCCGCCGCCAGCGTCAGACGGGTGGGCGAGGCACTGTCCATGACCGGTTCCCTGGTGTCCACCTTCGACAGCAGTGGCGACCAGGTCTATGCCGTGATTGCCGGTCCACGCGAGCGCCAGGAAGAAGTGCGCGGCCTGTTGTCAACCGCCGGTTGGCGTGAACTGCCGGTGCCGCAGGAACTGCGCACCCATCCGCAGGCTGCGCGTGCCTGGCTGGCGGAGGAGCGCAAGCGGGTGGAAGAACGCAATGGCGCCGAGTGCGCGGCGATGGACATCCTGCGCGGCCAATACCGTTCCGGCCTGGAGGAAGCCCGACTGCGCGTGGCCCTCGGTCGCCCCCTGGCGGAAGCCGCAGTCTCCGGCGTGCGCGGACACGGCGCCCTGGCCAGCCTGTCCGGCTGGATACCCAGAAGGCTTCAGGGCGAATTGAAGGACGTCATGGAAGCTCGCTTCCACGGGCGTTACTGGCTGGATGTGGAAGAACCCACCACCCAGGAAGCACTCAAGGTACCCTCCTTGGTGGAGTATCCGGCCTGGCTGATGCCCTTCGTGCCCCTGGTCAAGAGCTATGGCGTGCCGCGTTATGGCGAATTCGACCCCACCCTGCCGTTCGCTTTCACCTACTTATTGCTGTTCGGCGCCATGTTCGGTGACATCGGCCATGGCGCGGTCATCCTGGTACTGGCTGCTGCCCTGTTCAAACGCCTGGGTAAAGCCGCCTGGATAGGCATTGCCGCCGGCGCCGTGTCGATGTTGTTTGGGCTTCTATACGGCAGCCTCTTCGGTTATGAGGACATCCTCGCGCCGGTTTGGTTATCGCCTTTGCATCACCCCAACAAGATGTTGATTCTGGCGGTGTCGTTCGGCGTCGGCTTCATCATCCTGACCTTGCTGGTGAACACGCGCAACCGCCTGGTCGCGGGGCACACGTTAGAGGCCTTGTTCGATTCCACCGGGCTTGCGGGATTGTTGTTCTACCTCGGTGCGGTAGGTGGCGTGGCCAGCATGGCCGGTGCTGCGGATATCGCCACACCTTCCTGGATCGTCGCCATCCTGGGCATCTGCATCGTGGCCGGCTTCAAGTGGGTGGAAACCCGCGCCGGGTTCGGTGAGCGGATTTTGGTGACCTCGATCGAGACCCTGGAAACCGGCATCAACCTGTTCGCCAACACTTTGTCGTTCATGCGGGTCGCGGCCTTTAGCCTCAACCACGTGGCTTTGGCGCTGGCGATCTTCACCCTGGCCAATGGCATGGGAACTGCGGGTCACTGGGTGACCATCGCCCTGGGCAACGTGGTGATCATCGTTCTTGAAGGTGGCATCGTCGCCATCCAGGCCTTGCGTCTGATGTATTACGAGGGTTTTTCCCGTTTCTTCAGTGGGGACGGCACAGAGTTCGTGCCTTTGAAATTGGCAGGCGTGAAGTAACGACCGGTTTGATTGAGTTTATTTAGGAGAAAAAAATGAGTTGGCTGATTTCATTTATGGCATTTTCCGTGGCCGCCACTATTGCGGCGGGTGTATGGCTGGAGTTGAAGCCGCTTAGTGTTCCGTTGCCGCATTGGCTCAAAGGGGGGGTGCTGGGAAATTTCCTCGTATTCGGCCTGGCTGTGACCGGATTCCTGTACCTGGGGGTGCAGGACGTATTGGCCCAGGAGGCAGCGGCGACCGGGGGCAGCGGTATTTCCATGGCGGTCGGCCTGGCCCTGAT
The DNA here is from genome assembly GCA_903883985.1 of uncultured Pseudomonadota bacterium. Lineage (GTDB taxonomy): Bacteria > Pseudomonadota > Gammaproteobacteria > Burkholderiales > Thiobacillaceae > PFJX01. Next base: position 12,800 of record CAISDD010000474.1, read on the forward strand.
CGGTATCGGCCTACCCACGGGCCTGGCCGCCATCGGTGCGGGTATCGCCCTGGGGCCGGTAGGCGCCGCCTCCCTGGCCGTGATTGCCGAGAAGCCCGAGATGTTCGGCCGCACCCTGATCTATATGGGTCTGGCCGAAGGGATCGCGATTTACGGTCTGGTCATGTCCATCCTTCTGCTTGGCAAGTTGTGAGGAGACCGGCGTGAAGACCGATGCGGAAGCGCCTGTATCAGGTGGCCGTCTGGTCGTACTGGGCAGCGCCGGCCTGACCGAGGGCTTCAGCCTGATTGGTGCCGAGGTTTATCCGGATGCCGATGCTGCCCGGGTCGAGGAAGTTCTGGCGCAACTGGTCAAGGACGGCAGCGAAGCGCTGGTCCTGCTGGAGTCGAGTCTGGCCCACAGTGGGGGTACCTGGCTCAGCCGCTTGCGCCACGAAGGCGGTCGTATCGTGGTGACCGAGTTGCCGCCCCTGTCGGCGCCTCATGACTACGCGCCGGCGGTGGACAAGGTGGTCCACGCGGTGTTGGGGCAGGATGCTTTGAAATGAGTAGGTTGGGCTAAGGTACGAAGCCCAACTTGGCCACGTGGTGTTGGGCTTCCTGTTGTCAGCCCAACCTACCGGAGAAGAACATGGAAGCAGATGCACAAGTAACCCAGCTCGAACAGGCCTTGATCCGCCAGGCGGAGAGCCTGGCGCGGGAACAGCGCGATCGGGCGGAATCGGGCAAGGCGAGGATACTCAACGACGCTTCGGAGAGGATCCGGCTCGCCGAGAAGCGCGAGGTGCTGGCAGCCAAGTCTGAGGCCGAGCGTATGGTTAGACGCCAGACCCAGGCGGCGGAAACCCGCCTCGCCGCGGATCTGGACCGGCTGCGCTGGGCGCTCACCGGGGTCACCTTGTCTGGCGTACAGATGGCGTTCAAGAAACTGGTGGATGACGACGAACGCTATCGGGCAGTGCTGGAGCAATGGCTGGCCACCGCCGCCCGCGAATTGCCGCCGGGTGACCTGGTTGCCGAAGTTCGCCCCATAGATCAGCCGCGTCTGATCATGGCTTGGGAAGGCATCAAGGCACGTGCGGCTCCCGGCCGCGTCGTTGAATTGACGACACACGGAATGATCAGCATGGGCGGCTTGCGCGTGCGCACGGCCGACAACCGCGCACAACTCGACCAGACCTTCGAGGCCCGGCGCTTGCGACTGGCTGACGAACTGGCTCGCGTGGCGATGGAACGCCTGTTCGCCAGTGCGCCGGACTTGAGCGTGTTGGCGAGATAGTAGCAAGTGGGAAAATAAGGGAACGACATGGGCAAAATTCTTGAAATTAACGGCCCCCTGGTCAAACTGCAACTGCCGGAAACCGTGATCGGTGAGCAGGTCAGGGTCGGACGCATCGGCTTGGTGGGTGAGGTGATTGGTCGTGATGGCGACACCGCGCTGGCGCAACTTTATGAAGATACGTCGGGCTTGAAGCCTGGCGAAGTCGCTGAGGGACTGGGTTGGCCCCTCTCCGTTGAGCTAGGCCCCGGTCTGCTCAATGCCATCTTCGACGGTGTGCAAAGGCCCTTGAATGCGGTTCGCGAAAAGAGCGGCGACCGCATGGCCCGCGGGGTCTCTGTGCCTTCCCTGCCACGGGATCGTCTCTGGCACTTCATACCCGACCCACGGCGCCGCAACGCCACCCAGGTCGATGGCGGCGATACGCTGGGCTCGGTGCAGGAAACCGAATCCATCGTCCACCGCATCCTGACCCCACCCCTGATCCATGGCGAACTCCTGGATCTGGCGCCAGAAGGCGACTACACGGTGGAGGAAGTCCTCGGCCGAGTGAAGCTGGCCGATGGCAGCATCGAGAAGCTGCGGCTGTTCCACCGCTGGCCGGTGCGCATCCCGCGCCCGTTCAAGCAGCGTGACCATGCCGTGAAGCCCCTGATCACCGGGCAGCGCATCCTGGATACCTTCTATCCCCTGCTCAAGGGTGGCAAGGCGGCCATTCCAGGGCCCTTCGGCGCCGGCAAGACCATGTTGCAGCAACAGATCGCGCGCTGGTGCAACGCCGAGATCGTGATCTACGTGGGCTGCGGCGAACGTGGCAACGAACTCACCGACGTGCTCGAATTCATGCCCGAGCTGAAAGACCCCCACACCGGGCGGCCGCTGATGGAGCGCACCCTGCTGGTTGCCAACACCTCCAACATGCCGGTGGTGGCGCGCGAAGCATCGATCTACGTCGGCATCACCCTGGCCGAATATTTCCGCGACCAGGGCTACGACGTGGTGATGGTGGCCGACTCCACCAGTCGCTGGGCCGAGGCCTTGCGCGAGGTGGCCGGCCGCTTGGGCCAGATGCCGGTGGAAGAGGGCTATCCCGCCTACCTGGGCTCCCGACTGGCCGCTTTCTACGAGCGGGCAGGGCGGGTGGAAACCCTGTCCGGCGATCACGGTTCGGTCACCCTGATCGGTGCCGTCTCGCCCCCGGGCGGAGACTTCTCTGAACCGGTGACCAGTCACACCAAGGAAATCATCCAGACTTTCTGGGCGCTGTCCAAGGAATTGGCCGATGCTCGCCACTACCCCTCGGTGGACTGGCTGGAGAGCTTCTCCGGTTATGTGCCCTCCGCCGCCAAGTGGTGGGCGGAAAACGTCGATCCAGGCTGGGAAGCCGCCCGTGCCCAGGCACTGGACTTGCTGGCCGCTTCCGAAGAACTGCAGCGCATCGTCAACCTGGTGGGCGTGGAAGCCTTGTCCTCCGAACAACGCTGGACGCTGGAGGCTGCGGGACTCATCAAGGAAGGTCTGCTGCAGCAGTCGGCCACCGACGAGATCGACAGCTACGCCTCGCCAGAAAAGCAGTTCGCCCTGCTCTCCGCATTGCTGGAAATCTTCCGCCACGGCATGCGCCTGGTGAAATTGGGGGCGCCGGCGCGCCGCCTGATCCAGATGCCGCTCATGGCCCAGGCGCGACGCTGGAAGAGCCAGCACAAGTCGGAAGACATGGACGCGTTGAAGGCCAAGATCGCCCGGATTCCGGCGGAGTTCGAGTCGGTTGCGATGGATTATGAGCAGCCATCTAGTCCCATCCCCGCACCACGCGGAGAGGCCACTACCCATGCGGAACGACGCGCTGCTCCCAGGGACTAGAGTGAGGATGAAAAAAGGGTAAACCATGAAAAACATTGAATTTCGCACCGCTGTCTCCGCCCAGGGCGGCCTCCTGGTCATGGGCGGCGTGGCTGGCGTTTCCGCCGGCTCCCGCGTCTCCTTGAAGGACCATGCCGGCAACCTGCGTAACGGCCTGGTGATCCGCAGTTCCGATGACGCGGTGCTGGTGGAAGTGTTCGAGGGCACCGACGACCTCGACCTGGAGCGCACCTGGGTGCGTTTCCTGGACGAGCCGTTCAAGCTGCCCGTCTCGCGCGACATACTCGGGCGCGTATTCAACGGTGCTGGCCTGCCGCGAGACGGTCGTCCGCCTATCATTTCGGGTGACCGACGCGATGTCAACGGCGAACCGCTCAATCCGGCCGCACGCGCTTACCCGCGCGAGTTTATCCAGACCGGTATTTCCGCCATCGATGGCATGAATTCGCTCACCCGCGGCCAGAAGTTGCCGATCTTCTCGGGTGGCGGCTTGCCGCATAACCGGGTGGCGGCGCAAATCGTGCGCCAGGCCAAGCTCCTGGGCGATGCCTCCTCCGAATTCGTGGTGGTGTTCGCCGCCTTTGGCACCTCGCACGCCGACGCCCGTTTCTTCCAGGAAAGCTTCGAAGAGAGCGGGGTGATCAACAAGGTGGTGATGTTCCTCAACCTGGCCGACGAGCCGGTGATCGAGCGCCTGCTCACTCCGCGCGCGGCCCTTACCGCCGCCGAGTATCTGGCCTACGACCTGGATTACCACGTCCTGGTGGTGATGACCGACATGACCGCCTACGCCGAGGCGCTGCGTGAAGTGGCGGTGCTGCGCGGCGACGTGCCTGCGCGCAAGGGCTATCCAGGTTATCTCTACTCGGACCTGGCGGAAATCTACGAGCGGGCAGGGCGGATCAAGAACCGAAGTGGTTCCATCACGATGATCCCGGTGCTGTCCATGCCATCGGACGACATCACTCACCCTATCCCCGATCTTACCGGCTACATCACCGAAGGCCAGATCGTGCTCGGGCGCGAACTGTTCAATCAGGGTGTGTATCCGCCGGTCACCGTGTTGCCTTCCCTGTCCCGTCTGATGAAAGACGGGGTGGGCAAGAACTTCACCCGTGAAGATCATCCCCATGTGGCCAGTCAGTTGTTCGCCAGCTACGCGAAGGCGCTGGAAGTGCGCGGCCTGGCCGCCATCATCGGCGCCGAGGAATTGTCCGATTCCGACCGACGATACCTGGAATTCGCTCAGGGCTTCGAGCGCCGATTCATCGGCCAGGGCGAGGACGAAGACCGCAGTGTCTATGAAACGCTCAACCTCGCCTGGGACCTCCTCTCCATGCTGCCACCGGAGTCGCTGATTCGGGTCAGCGAAGATGAATTGGCGAAATATCACAAGGGGTCTGCGTAATGACGCGTAGCTTGGGCAAAGCACAGCCCGGCGTGTCCTCGCAAACCACCCTCCCATGAAAAAACGACTCTCCGTCCCCCCCACCAAAAGCGCTCTTCTACAGGTTGGTCGCCAGGTCAAGTTTCTGGAACAGGGCCGGGCCATGCTGGAGAAGAAGCGTGACCTGCTGACCCGCCTGGTCTACGAGCGCCTCGCGCAGTACCGGGAACTGCGCGCCCAGACCGTCAGGGAACTGAGCGAGGCCTACCAGTGGCTAGGCATCGTCCAGATGCGCATGGGCGGGCAGATGCTGCGCCAGTCTTCGGTGGGTCTGAAGCTGGCCGTGGCGCTCAGGGTAGTGGCCCGCTCCAGTGTCGGCGTGGAGTACGCAAGCGTCTCGGCCGAAGCGCTGCCCTTGCAGCCGGTGGGTCTGATGTGGACCGATGTCAGTTTCGACGAGGCGCGCCTGCGCTTGCGCGACCTCACCATCACCCTGGCCCGCCTGGGCGAATCGGAAAATGCCCTTTGGCGTCTGCTTGCCGCCAGTCGCAAGACGCAGAAGCGGGTCAATGCCCTCAAATACAACATCATTCCCCGTTATGTGGCGACCGTGCACCACATCCGCTCCGCCCTGGAAGAGGACGAGCGCAATACCCTGTTCCAGATCAAGGTGTTGCGGGCACGCACGGTAACTTCTCAATAAGGCACGGCATAGTGAGGTCAGCGCCCGTTCACGCGGGGTAGTGATGTAAGCCACCCCAGGCAGGTTGAAGAAGCACTGGCGAGTCCCTGTAGCGCAGGCATCCTTGCCTGCATCTTTGAAAACAGCCGGCCGTAAGCCGGCTCTGCCGCGATAGGTCTCGTCACCTCGTCGATAGGGTTGCGTGACTTATTGAGAAGTTACCACGCTCGGACGGGCCGCGCGGCTAGCCTGGCGCTCCAGCAACACGTTGCGCAGGGCGATGAGGGTGCCCAGGCCGATGAAGGCGCCAGGAGGGAGGATGGCGATCAGGAGGCCGGGGTAATGCGGGATGATGGGGATGACCCAGTCTCTGGCCATGGGACCCAGGGCGAGGTCGATACCGGAGAGCAGCGTGCCCTTGCCGATGATCTCGCGTACCGCGCCCAGCGTGACCAGAACGCCGGTCAAGCCCAGGCCCATCATGGCGCCGTCCAGGATGGAGTGCGTCGTGGAGCGCTTCGAGGCAAAGGCTTCGACGCGGGCCAGGACGATGCAGTTGGTCACGATCAGCGGAATGAAGATGCCCAATACCAGGAAGAGCGGGTGTGCCCAGGCATCCATCGCCAGGTCAACCACGGTCACGAGGGCGGCGATGATCAGGATGAACACCGGGATGCGCACCGGATGCGGAATCAGGTTGCGCACCAGCGCCACCGCGCCGTTCGACATGGCCATGACGAAGGCCGTGGCCAGGCCCAGGGAAAGCGCGTTGACCACGTTGTTGCTGATCGCCAGGGTCGGACACATGCCGAGTATCTGTACGAGCCCCGGATTCTGCTTCCACAGGCCGTTGTAGATGATGTCGCGGGCATCCTGGCTGAGCATCACGGTGTTCCTCGCAGCAGTTGTTCACGGTGCGCCGAAAAATACTGCAACGCCCTGTGTGTGGCCTTGATGACGGCGCGCGGGGTGATCGTGGCGCCGGCCATGGATTCGAAACGGCCGCCGTCCTTGCGCACCTTCCATCGCTCCGCAGGGGTATCGGCCAGGCTGTGGCCGTCGAATACGGTGATCCACTTGTTCTTGGCAAGCTCGATGTAATCGCCCAGGCCGGGGGTTTCGTGGTGCGAGGTCACACGCACCCCGGCGATGCGGCCGTCCGCATGGATACCCACCAGCATGCGGATTTCGCCCGCGTAGCCGTCAGGCGCCACCGCCTCCAGCACCAGGGCCGTGGCCTTGCCCTCCCGGCGTGCGACGTAGGCCTGCCCCGGCCTTTTCAGGCCGAGCAGGGGATCGACCGGTAAGGGCCTGGCATCGCGTACCAGGTCGTTGTCGAAGCTGCCGCCGGGCAGGGTCTGAGCGACCAAGGCCTGTTTCTCCGCCTGTTCGGTCTTGTCGATGGCATCACGGGTGAGGCTATACACCCCGGACAGGAGGCCTGCGCCGACGACCGAAAATACCAGTAGATTCAGCGCCGTGGCCGCGGTTTCGCGCAGAGAGGGGCTCATGTCTTTCCGCCGTTTCGATGGCCAAAGACGCGGGGCTGGGTATAGGCGTCGATGAAAGGCACGGCCACGTTCGTTAGCAGGATGGCAAAGGCTACTCCGTCTGGATAGCCGCCGAAGGTGCGGATGATAACCGTGAGAAATCCGGCGAGTGCGGCGTAGATCAGCTTGCCCCGCGGGGTGCTGGCGGCGGTGACCGGATCGGTGGCGATGAAGAAGGCGCCTAGCAGCGCGGCCCCAGACAACAGGTGGAACAGTGCATCGGCATGGCGCGTAGGCTCGATTCCGTGCAGGACGCCGGCGGTGGCTGCGATGCCGACCAGGAAAGCCACGGGAATATGCCAGGTGATGACGCGGTTCCACAGCAGCAGCAAGCCGCCGCCCAGATACATCAGGGCGACGATCTCCGATCCGCGCCCGCCGGCCCAGCCGAAGATCGGCAGTCCCCGGATTTCGGCAACGGCCTTGCCCAGGCGCGCCTGGGTCTTCCAGGTGTCCAGCACCGTGGCCGAGGTATAGGCGTCCGGGCTGATCGAACCGCCACCGCTGAAGACCAGATCGAAGGCTTCCAGCAGCGTCGGAGTATGGTTGGCCAGATACTGCGGCGCGGCCCATTGCGTCATGTATACAGGGAAGCTGACGATCAAGGCCGCGTAGGCCACCATCGCCGGGTTGAACAGGTTCTGGCCCAAGCCGCCATAGAGTTGCTTGGCGATCACCACGGCGAAGAACATCCCGGTCAGATAGAGCCACCAGGGCGCCAGGGTGGGCAGGGCCAGGGCCAGAAGGGCGGCGGTGACCAGGACCGAGCCGTCGCTGAGGAAGGGTTTCAGAGGGATGCCGCGCATCAGGAGGATGAAGGCCTCGAAACCGATGGCAAAAGCCCCACACAGCAGCAGGCTGACCAGGATACCCGGGCCGAAGAGCCAGGTATGGGCAATGATGCCGGGAACCAGCGCCGCCAGCACCTTCAGCATCACTACGGTGACGGAGTTGCGCTCGCTCAGGATGTAGGGGGAACCGTTCATGAAAGCAGTGGTCAGTGGTCAGTGGCTTCGGCTGCGTGGCGGCGGGCTTCGATTGCGGCGATCTCTTGTTCCACCGCTGGTGGAAGATGCTCGGTGTTGCGCGGGGCGATGCCCTCCCGCGTTTTCATGGCCCTTTCCATGGCGGCTTGCAAGATGGCGTGCTTGGCTTGGGCTTGCAAGTCGGCGGGGGCATCCTTGGCCCGATTCTCGGCAACCTTGGCGGCGAGCTTCTCCGATTTCTCCTGTTTTTCCCTCTCCAGGCGGAATTCCTTGAATTCGTGGCGGGCGCGGGCCTGATCGGCCCCGCTCTTGTGTTGTTCGCGTTCCCATATTTCGCTCTTGGCGAAACGGAAAAAGTCTACCAGTGGGATGTGGCTGGGGCAGACGAAGGAACAGCAGCCGCATTCGATGCAGTCGAACAGGTCGTAAGCCTGGGCCTTGCCGAAGTCCTTGGCACGGGAAAACCAGTACAGCTCGAACGGTTGCAGCCTGGCCGGGCAGGCGCGCGCGCAAGCGCCGCAGCGGATGCAGGGCAGGGCAGGGGGGCGCTCTGGGAAGTGGGCGCGGTCCTTGACGAGGATACAGTTCACCGCTTTGGTGATCGGGGCGCTGCGGTCTTCCAGATCAAAGCCCATCATCGGCCCGCCCACCACTTCACCGCTAGCACCAGCCAAGGCGCCGCCGGCAGCATCGATCAGGTCTCGCACCGGTGTGCCCAGGCGTACCTCGAAGTTGCCGGGCCGGGCGACATGGCCGGTGACGGTCACGATCCTTGACAACAGCGGCTCGCCCAGGATCACTGCACGGTAGAGCGCATGGGCGGTGCCGACGTTGAATACCTGCACGCCGATGTCGGTGGAACGCGCTCCGGCCGGATTTTCCCGGCCGGTGAGCGTATAGGTGAGTTGCTTGCCCGCACCGCCGGGATAGACGGTGGGCACGGCCACAATCTCGACTTCGCCATCCACGACTGCGGCGCGCAGGGCGGCGAGGGCTTCCGGCTTGTTGTCCTCGATGCCGATCAGCACCTGGCGCGCGCCCAGCATGTGGCGCATCACCGCCACGCCTTGCAGGATTTCGCCCGCGCGCTCACGCATCAGGCGGTCGTCGCAGGTGATCCAGGGTTCGCATTCGGCGCCGTTGAGTATCAAGGTGTCCAGGCTGCGCGCCGCACCCGGGTTGAGCTTGATGTAGCTGGGGAAGACCGCGCCACCCAAGCCCGCCAGCCCGGCGTCGCGCAGGCGGTTACGCAGTGCGGAAGGGTCGAGTGCTTTCCAGTCCATGGGTAGGAATTCGGCCGCCTGGTCGAGTCCGTCGGATTCGATCACCACACACAAGTCATACAGGCCGGAGGGGTGGGGTACCGGGCGCGCCTCGACGGCGATCACGCGACCCGAGGTGGGCGCATGGACGGCGGTGGAGACATAGCCTTCCGCCGCCGCGATGGGCTGCCCGCGCAACACGGTGTCGCCCGCCCGCACCAGGATGCGCGCGGGCGTGCCGATGTGCTGGCGTAGCGGCACCACATAGCGCGCGAGCAGCGGCATGGATCGGATCGCCGTGGTGCTGGAGACGTCCTTATGGCCTTCGGGGTGAATTCCACCGTTGAAGGAATAAAGCTTTCTGTTCATGCCACCCTCCGCATCGTATGGATCGGGTAGCGCCACTTCCAGTTGGCCACGTCTTCCTTGACGACTTCCATGTGGATGCAGTCGACGGGGCAGGGGGGCAAACACAGTTCGCAGCCGGTGCACTGGCTGGCGACGATGACGTGCAACTGCTTGGCGGCGCCGACGATGGCGTCTACCGGACAAGCCTGGATGCACAGAGTGCAACCGATGCAGGTGTGGTCGTCGATCACCGCCACCGATTTTGGCTTGGGCTCCAGGCCCCCTCCCAGGGGCTTGGCCTCCACGCCCAGGAGTTCGGCCAGACGCTTGGTACCTTCCTCACCGCCAGGCGGGCAGAGGTTGATGTCCGCATCGCCTTTCGCGATCGCCTCGGCATAGGGCTTGCAGCCGGGAAAGCCGCACTGGCCGCACTGGGTCTGCGGCAGGATGGCGTCGATCTTTTCCACCAGTGGGTCGTCGGCGACGCGGTATTTGATCGACGCCCAGCCGAGCACGCCGCCCAACACCAGGCCGATCCCCGCCATGACCAGGATGGCGGAGAACATTATTTGATCAGCCCCGCGAAGCCCATGAAGGCCAGGCTCATGAGGCCGGCCGTGACCATGGCGATGGAGATGCCTTTGTATGGCTTGGGTACGTCGGCGGCTTCCAGGCGTTCCCGCATCGCTGCGAACAACACCAGCACCAGGGTGAAGCCCAGCGAGCCGCCCAGGCCGTAGAACAGGGATTCGACGAAGTTGTGCTGTTCTTGCACGTTCAGGAGCGGAATGCCCAGCACCGCACAGTTGGTGGTAATCAGGGGCAGATAGATGCCCAGCACGCGGAACAGCACCGGCGAGGTCTTCTTGATGAACATCTCGGTGAAGCCGACGATGCCCGCGATCACCACGATGAAGGACAAGGTACGCAGATAGGCCAGATCCTGGCCTAGCAAATAGGTGTCGATCAGGGAACTGGCCCCCGAACCCAGCGTCAGCACGAAAGTCGTGGCGGCTCCCATGCCGATGGCGGTTTCCAGCTTGCGCGAGACTCCCAGGAAGGGGCACAGGCCCAGTATCTTGGACATCACGATGTTGTTCACGAACACCGTGGCGATGAGGATCAGAAGATAATTTTCCATAGGGGCGGGACTCGGGGCGGCCGCGATTATCGCCCGCTGGGTGCTGCGGGAACAACCCTGAAGCGCAAGTGTGTTCTTTACTCGCAAGTGGCGAGTGGCCACATGCCGTACGGGCAGGTTTGAAACCCGCCCCACATGTCGTACGGGCGGGTTTGAAACCCGCCCCCACATGCCGTACGGGCGGGTTTGAAACCCGCCCCTACATGTCGTACGGGCGGGTTCGAAACCCACCCCTTCATGTCGTACGGGCGGGTTTGAAACCCGCCCCTACATACCGTACGGGCGGGTTTGAA
>CAISDD010000475.1 GCA_903883985.1 uncultured Pseudomonadota bacterium
ATCAGGCAATACGCATGACAAATCCAGTTAAATCGCGCGCAAACCTGAGCAAACAATGCCAGCCAAGCCTCGCGGTCGGCTTCTGAAAAATAAATATCCTCGCGCCGGTCGCCCCGTGATGTGACGTGGTACAGCCCGCCGAATAGTTCTATGCGTAGAGGTCTAGCCATGAGGGGAGTATGAGAGATATGGTGTTATTTTGCAAGACCTGACCCCGTTCACGCTTACTCAATGACTTATTCGCGCGCGATGATGCTGGCGCCGTTCATGTAGGAACGCAGGACTTCTGGAATGGTGACACTGCCGTCCGCGTTCTGATAGTTCTCCAGCACGGCGACCAGGGAGCGTCCTACCGCCAGGCCGGAGCCATTGACCGTGTGGATGAGTTCCGGCCTGCCGGGTTTCCCTTCTTTTTCTGTGCGGTAGCGGGCCTGCATGCGGCGCGCCTGAAAGGCTTCGAAGTTGGAGCAGGAGGATATCTCCCGATAGGTGCTCTGGCCTGGCAGCCAGACCTCCAGGTCGTAGGTCTTGGCGGCGGAGAAGCCCAGGTCGCCGCTACACAGGGTGACCACGCGGTAGGGCAGGTCGAGCCGCTGCAAGATGTCCTCGGCGTGGCCGGTGAGTTCTTCGAGTGCATCGTAGGAGTCCTCCGGGCGCACGAATTGCACCATTTCCACCTTGTCGAACTGGTGCTGGCGGATCATGCCACGCGTGTCCCGGCCGTAGGAGCCGGCCTCGGAGCGGAAGCAGGGCGTGTGTGCGACCAGTCGGATGGGCAGGTTATCGGCCGGAATGATCTCGTCGCGCACGATGTTGGTGACCGGCACTTCGGCGGTTGGAATTAGATACATGCCGTTGCTGAGCCTGAACAGATCCTCTTCGAACTTGGGCAACTGGCCGGTGCCGCGCATGGAATCAGCATTGACCAGGTAGGGCACGTAGACCTCTTCGTAGCCGTGCTCCTGGCTGTGGGTGTCCAACATGAACTGGGTTAGCGCCCGGTGCAGTCGCGCCAGTGGACCACGCATCAGCACGAAGCGGCTGGTAGATATCTTCACTGCGGTGGGGAAGTCGAGCAGATCGAGGTTCTCGCCGATTTCCACGTGGTCGAGCGCGGGTAGGGGAAAGCTGCGTGGAACACCATGACGGCGCACTTCCTGATTGTCCTGCTCCCCCTTGCCGGCAGGCACACTTTCATGCGGTAGATTGGGGATCGTCATGAGCAGTGCGGAAAGTTCTTCCTGGATGCCGGCCAGGCGTTCCTCCGCGGCTTTCAGTCCGTCGCCCAGGCCGGTGACCTCGGTCATCAGTACTTCGGTGTCCAGGCCTTTGCCCCGGGCTTGCCCGATCTGCTTGGAGAGTTGGTTGCGGCGCGCCTGAAAATCCTGGGTGCGAACCTGTATTTCGCGGCGGGAGGCCTCGAGTTGCTCGATTCGGGTCGTGTCGAGGGTGACGCCGCGACTGGCGAGCCTCAAGGCGACGGCGGCGAGATCCTTGCGAAGTAGCTGTATGTCAAGCATGGGTACGGGAGGTGAATTGCGGAGGATGCCGCATTCTAACGGGCATAACGCGCACCCACCACAGCGCTTTCGCCTAGCGTGGCCCTTGCGCGCCCAACTGATGGGCGTCCTATTCGGTCATGGAGGGCGCACCCCGTAGGCGTTCCAGTTCCTCGCGGATGGGGATGAGCAGGCGGATGAAAGCGGCCTCCAGGTCTTCCAGCGTCGTCAAACTGGTTTCCAGATCGGCTTCCCTTGCCGCTGCCTCAATCTCACTGGCCAATACGCTGACCTCGGTGGCGCCGAGGTAGGCTGCGGCCCCCTTGATCTGATGCGCTTGGCGCGCGGCGAGAGGGAGTTCGTTCACGGCCAGCGCCTCCCCCAATTGCAAGAGCAGGTCTTCGCTGCTGCCGAGGAACAAAGCCAGCATTTCTTCGATCTTTCCGGCATCTCCGCGGCACAGGCGGCGAATCTTTTCAAAGTCGAAGGCCGGTGGGCTGAGCAAAGATTCCGGCTCGTCCTGCGCCATGCCGTGGCCTCGCCCGGGGAGCCAGCGCTGCAAGGCGTGGTTGAGTGCTGCCAGTCCCAAGGGTTTTCCGAGATAGCCATCCATGCCGGCTGCGATGCAGCTTTCCGCGAAACCGGGCATGGCATTGGCTGTCAAGGCCAGGATGGGCAGGCGGGGGCGCGTCTGCTCTTGCTCCCGGAGGCGGATGGCGCGGCTGCAGGTAAGTCCGTCCCACTCAGGCATCTGGCAGTCCATCAGGACCATATCCACGTTTTCATGGTCCAGGAGGTCGAAGGCGGCTTTGCCGTTATCCGCCAGTAGCACTTCCACACCGAAGTCCTCGAGCATGAATCCGACGAGTTTCTGATTCACCGGGTTGTCTTCCGCCACCAGGATGCGCACTCCGGGGAACTGCATGGGCTGGTCGCTGGGCGGTTCGGGTTGGCTCCGGCGTCCCGGGGCCAGGCGCAGGTTGAAGCGGAAGGCACTGCCCTGGCCCTCCGTGCTTTCCAGCTTGAGTTCGCCGCCCATCAGCGCGACCAGTTGCCGGCAGATTGCCAGACCCAGTCCGGTGCCGCCGAATTTTCGGCTGACCGTGCCGTCGGCTTGCGCGAATGCCTGAAAGATATGTTCCTGCCGCACGGGCGGGATGCCGATGCCACTGTCTTGCACGGTGAATTTCACAATCTCATCCGCGCAGGTGGTGGCGTTGAGTACGACTTCGCCTTTCCTGGTGAATTTGAGCGCGTTATCCAACAGATTGAGCAGTACCTGACGCAGTCGCAGGGGGTCACCGCGCACCCATCCGGGAATCGCGCCATGCTCGTCCAGGCGCAGGTACAGGTCTTTGGCATCGGCGCGTGGCCGATAGAGAGCCAACACATCGCACAGCAGCGCATGCAGGTCGAAGTCGATCACTTCGAGAGTCAGCTTTCCTGCTTCGATTTTCGAGAAATCCAGCAGGCCGTTGATGATGCCCATCAAGGATTCCGCCGATTGGGAGATGGCTTCGGCATACTCCAGTTGGCGCGGATTGAGCGGGCTGCCCAGTAGGAGTCGGGTCATGCCCAGGATGCCGTTCATCGGGGTGCGGATTTCGTGGCTGACGTTGGCCACGAACTGCGACTTCAATTGGGTCGCATCCAGCGCTGCGTCGCGTGCGGCCTTAAGCGCGGCCTCTGCCTCCTTCTGCGTCGAGACGTCGCGCAGGATGGCTTGAATCACCGGACGGCCGTCGAGATTCAAGGCATGCAGCGCGATCTCCGCGGGGAAGGTGCTGCCGTCCGGCCGCTGCGCGGTCCAGTCGAAGAGTGTGTGGCCTTGTTCCACGGTTTCCTGGATGTGGCGTTGTGCCAGTTCGAGGGTGGGCGTGCCGCAGGGCTGGTTGGGAACACCCAGATGCTCGGGCCGCAGCGCCAGGAAATCCTCAACCCGGTTCATGTGGAACATTTCCAGCGTGGCTGGGTTGCAGTCGGTGAAGCCATTCTGGTCGAGGATAATGATGCCATCGCCATTGGTTTCGAACAGGGTCTGGAATTTGGTGCGTTCCCGTTCTGTGATGGCAGCCAGGCGAGCGCTACGCTGGATGACCGCCCAGGCGACGATGGCGGCAACCAGCGCGGCCAGAAAACCGAGCAGGATCATCAACCAGTGCGTTCGTTGAAAGCTGGTCTGTGCCTTCAGGCTGGCCTGCGCGGTCATCTCTCGTTGCAGGCGGATCATCTCGTCGAGTTCCTTGACCAGCCCATGTTGCAAAGGAATGCCCTGCTTTTGCAGCAGATCGAGGGCCAGGAAGGAGAAGCCCTCGACGCCGAGATTCACGATGCGCACCATCAACGGCTGGTTTTCGCCGGTTAAGCGGTCGATGCGGGCAAGAATCGCTTTTTCTTCGGGGGACTTGAGCCTGGATTCGAGTTGGTGACGCACGGTTTGATAACTCGAACCGAACTGGTAAAAGTGCAGCATTTCTTCGTCTTTGTCGAAGGCATCGCTCATGACCACGATGGACAACATGGAAATGGCGCGATCGCGCAAGATGTCGCGCATCTGGCTGGTGATGCGTGATTTTACGTTATTTTCGTTGACGATCGCTTCCAGGTTGGCATTGGTTTCGGTCAACTGACTCGCACCCAGTACGGTCAATGCGACGATCAAAGCCAGCGCCAGGGCAAAACCGGCTCCGACGGTGAATCTCAACTGGCGGGCGAGGAGGGCGTTACGCGCGTTCATGGCGGGGTGTGGGTCGCCTGGCGCAAAAGCGGCAGTGGAGCCCTGACATTGCGCTCTGGCCCGCGAGGGTGCTTGCTCGTACCGCCAGCACTGTTTCAGGCCTCGCTCGCCGCCAGGATGCGATCCAATCGCACTTCTTCGGATTGTCCGTCGGGACGCTGGATGCGCAGCCACTCGGCGCCGTCACGCGTCGCCACGTCGAGCGCTTGCACCGGTTCCGAGCGTGGAGTCTGGTCCTGTTCGCCCATCCACGTGAGCAGCAGGCGCTGCCGGCGCATGACGGCGAGTTCCAGACGTTCGTGCGCCGCGCAGGCAATGGGGAAATAGTTAGGGCTCGTTAACGAATAACTTGAACGTTCTGGCCACACTGACAAGCTCGCTGTGGCGTTGGCTTGCAGGGTACAGCCATGCTGCGCGACCGGCGACTTGCATCGCATCCCGCCAGCACACCCATAATCGTCCACCTTATTCATTAACGAGCCCTTAGCGCAGCCTGGTGTCATTTCGTGTCCAGGGCCGAATGGCGTCGCCCAGCGAAGTGCCGATGCGGCGCGCCAGTCGGTCGGTCAGGCTTTCCTGGGGCGAGTAATCGACGATGTCTTCGGCCTTGACCACTTCGCGTGCGACATAGTCCAGGCTGCCCAGGGCATCGGCCAATCCCAGTTCGATGCTGCGTTCCCCACTCCAGACCAGGCCGCTGAACATATCCGGCGTTTCCCTGAGCCGCTTGCCGCGCCCCTGTCGCACCACCTGGATGAATTGCCGATGCACTTCCTCCAGCATGGCTCGGGCATGGGCCTGCTGGCGCGGTTCCACGGGCAGGAAGGGGTCGAGGAAACCCTTGTTCTCGCCGGCGGTGAGCAAGCGCCGCTCGATACCGAATTTCTTCATGCCTTCGCTGAAACCAAATCCGTCCATCAGCACACCGATGGAACCCACGAGTGAGGCTTTGTCGACGAAGATCTTGTCGGCAGCGGCGGCGATGTAATAGCCGCCGGAGGCGCAGATATCGTCCACTACCACGTAGAGGGGAATCGGCGGGTATTTGGCGCGCAGACGCCGGATTTCATCGTTGACCTGTCCGGCCTGAACCGGGCTCCCGCCCGGACTGTTGATACGCAACACCACGGCTTGTGAGTGTTTGTCCTCGAAGGCGGCGTCCAGCGCGCCGATCAGAGCATCGGCGCTGACCCCATCGTTGCCGCCGATCTCTCCCTTCAGATCAACCAAGGCGGTATGCGGCCGCACGGAAGCGAAATTCCCGTCCTCGTGGAATATCACCAGGAACACCACGGCAAACAACCAGATGAAGCCCAGAGACTTGAAGAACAGGCCCCAGCGTCGGCATTTTCGCTGTTCCGCCAGATGCGCGAGCAACAGACGTTCCAGCGCTCCTTGCTCGGATGGGTCGTCGGTCGACATGCTCATATCCTCGATGATCAATAATCGCCGGTCGCGTTTCGCGACAGGCAGGGCCACCACCCCCCATGCCGCAGCAGCACATTAACGTAGGATGCCAGGGAGTAAAGCGGCGTGGGCGGCGCGCGCCGATTATAACCGGCGATCACTCACTGCGAGGCCGGTCGAGTCCCACGATCACAAGCAGCTCGAGGCGTGCGGGCGTCCTGGTTTGAGGGTGGACTGGTAACTAAGTAAAGTCGCGTAACTTGCCTTCATTAAGCTGCCGGCGCAGGCCCTCATCCCCGGCCCTTCCCCCGGAGGGGGAAGGGGGTGGAGCCCTCTCCCTTCGGGAGAGGGCAGGGTGAGGGAGCCCGGTGGTAAGCCAAATTGGTTTCGACAGCTTACTTAGCGTAGGGTGGAATGTGGTTCATTCCACCATTTGGCTGAAACTGTCCTCCTCCCGTCACCCACAAGGCTGCGGGGTTGGGCGCGGTGTGGGTGTTGGGGGTGGACTACGGGACTGCAGGTGGCATGGTTCACTAGGTGGGTGCATTTTTAGATCTGATGAAGTACCATGTGTACACAAAGGCCATAAATTGAGTAAGGAATCATGACCATCCATCAGGTTTCCGTGCGTGAACTAAGAAACCGGCTATCTGGCTTCATTCAGTCGGTCTCGGCGGGAGAGTCGCTGCTGATTACATCGCGTAATCGCCCTGTTGCTCGTCTTGTCGCCGTACAAACCACACCGAAAGGGCTGTCAGAAATACCCGGGGTGACCTGGTCGACTTCGACTCCGAAGGTGAGCAAACAAGTCGAGGAGTGTCCTGTGCTGGCAGGAGAAACATTGTCGGATTGGGTCATCGCCAACCGTCGTTAGCAATCATCGCATCTTGCCATACGAGTCTTGAACGTCATTTCCAACACAGACATGTCCGCGCCGATCTGTTATTTCGATACTTCTGCGCTGGTCAAGCTTTACATACTAGAAGCGGGCAGCAGCGACGTCGCTGATCTATTTGGCGGTTCGGAACGAGGTGTATGCCATGAAGTTGCCTATGTGAAAACCCGTGCAGCCCTAGCCAGCGCGCTTCGATCCAAACGCCTGGATAGCGCCACCCATGGCGCTTGCGTCAACCGTTTTGTTTCTGACTGGCAAACTTCCCTTTCCTGGGTGAGAACCGACTACGAATTGTTGCTCCGTGCTGCGGAGTTGGCAGAAGGCTTTGCCTTGCGCGGTTACGACGCAGTTCATCTCGCCAGCGCGGATCGCTTGCGCACCGTATTGCCAGCGACTCAGTTTGTGAGTTTTGATCATGCCTTGAACCGGGCCGCAAAACTGATCGGCTTCATTTTGCCCCCCTTCGTGCCGCTGATGCCATGAAACTCTGCGTGATCCCCGCGCGCGGCGGCAGCAAGCGCATTCCGCGCAAGAACATCCGGCCGTTCTGCGGCAAGCCCATACTCGCCTATTCGATCGAAGCGGCGCTGGAAACCGGATTGTTCGACCGGGTGATGGTGTCTACCGATGACGAAGAAATCGCTGAAGTGGCGCAGGCCCATGGCGCCGAAATCCCGTTTCTGCGCCCGAGGGAACTGGCCGACGACCACACGGGAACCAATGCCGTGGCCCGGCAGGCGATAGAATGGCATCAGCGCCAGGGCTTCGCTGTCGACTATGCCTGCTGCCTGTACGCCACCGCCCCGTTTGTGCGGGCCGCCGATCTGATGGCGGCTTATGCGCAGCTTTGCGAGTCGGGCAAGTCGTTCGTGTTCTCGGTGGCCAAGGCGCGATTTTCCTTGCAACGCGCGCTACGGATGACAGACGGTGGCGAGGTCGAGGCGATGTACCCGGAGTTTTACGCCAGCCGTTCCCAGGATATGGAGCCGGCCTACCATGACGCGGGCCAATTCTATTGGGGTACGGCGGCAGCCTTTCTGGAAGATAGAATGCTCTATTCGCGCCTGGCTCGCGGCTATGTGCTGCCTCACTACAGGGTGCAGGACATCGACGATGAGGAAGACTGGATGCACGCGGAGATGATGTTCGAGGTGCTTGAGAAAATGCGTGGGAGGGATTGAAGTGGAATACAAGACCGAGCAGGAGGCTTTCTGGTCAGGCGACTTCGGCGATGACTATTCCATCCGCAACACGGGCGCCGACATGCTGGCCTCCAATACCGCTTTCTTCGCGCGTGCATTGG
>CAISDD010000476.1 GCA_903883985.1 uncultured Pseudomonadota bacterium
GGATTCGTAAGGCGGCATAGCCGCCAACGACTCCGCTGCACCCGCAAGGGGCACGCCGGATTCGTAAGGCGGCATAGCCGCCAACGACTCCGCTGTACCCGCGAGGGGCACGCCGGATTCGTAAGGCGGCATAGCCGCCAACGACTCCGCTGCCCACGCACGCGGCGCCATCGGGAAGCCCAGGCGGGCACGGGATTCGAGGTAGCTCTTGGCCACGGATCGCGCCAGGTTGCGGATGCGACCGATATAGGCGGCCCGCTCGGTCACTGAAATGGCGCCGCGCGCATCCAGCAGATTGAAGCTGTGGGCGGCTTTCAGCACTTGTTCGTAGCCAGGCAGGGCCAGTTTGCAATCCATAAGATGTTTCGCCTGACGCTCATGGGCGTTGAAGGCGGTGAGCAGAAATTCCACGTCGCTGTGCTCGAAGTTGTAGGTGGACTGCTCCACCTCGTTCTGATGAAACACGTCGCCATAACTGACGCCGGGCGAGTATTCCAGGTCGAATACGTTCTCCACGCCTTGCAGATACATGGCCAGACGTTCCAGCCCGTAGGTAATTTCGCCCGTGATCGGCTTGCAATCGATGCCGCCTACCTGCTGAAAGTAGGTGAACTGGGTGACTTCCATGCCGTTCAACCACACTTCCCAACCCAGGCCCCAGGCGCCCAGAGTGGGATTTTCCCAGTCGTCCTCGACAAAGCGGATGTCGTTTTGCTTCAGATCGAAACCGAGCGCTTCGAGTGAAGCCAGATACAGATCGAGAATGTTGGCCGGTGCGGGTTTCAACACCACCTGGAACTGATAGTAATGCTGCATGCGGTTGGGGTTCTCGCCATAGCGGCCATCCTTGGGCCGGCGCGAGGGCTGCACATAGGCGGCCTTCCAGGGTTCGGGGCCGAGCGAGCGCAGGAAGGTAGCCGTGTGAGAAGTGCCCGCACCCACTTCAAGGTCGTAGGGTTGCAGCAGTGTGCAACCCTGTTCCCCCCAGAAACGCTGGAGGCTAAGGATGATGTCCTGGAAGGCGGGCATGTTGTGTGGCCATGGCGAAAAGGTGGGCGATTTTACCCGCGATTCACCCACGCCTCACGCCTCAAGACCAGGGCCGCATCGAGTCCGCCGCCTGGACGCGGGTTAAACTCGATATGCCAGCCATACGCCTGGGCGAGTTGCCGCGCGATCGCCAGGCCCAGGCCGCTGCCGCCACTGTCGCGGCTACGCGAGCCTTCCAGGCGATGGAACGGCCGGAACACCGCCTCGCGCTGCGCCTCGGGAATCCCGGGACCGCGATCCAGCACGGAAATGCGCGCTTGTGTCGCCTCGCAATCGAGAACCAGATCGATCGCCGCATCGCCGCCGTAGCGCCGCGCATTGTCCAACAGGTTGGCGACGATGCGACGCAAGGCCTCTTCTCCCGCCAACGCCATACAGTCCGTCGCGGGCACCCTCCAGTTAACCGGCCCCAGACGTGCGGCGGCTTCCGCCAGTTCGCCCAATACCGCGACCAGGTCGCAAGCTCGCAACGCGTTGACCTGTAGGCCTCGGGCGAACACCAGCATGTCGCCAATCAGCCGGTTCATTTCGTCCAGATCCCGCTCCATGCGCGCCACCTGGGTGACGTCTGCGCCATCGAGCATGGACAGCGCCAACTTCAGGCGAGTGATCGGAGTGCGCAGGTCGTGGGAAATCCCGGACAACAAAACCGTGCGGTTTTCCAGGAGCGTGTGGACTTCGCCGGCCATGCGATTGAACGCGGCGGTAAGCTCACGGATCTCCCGTGGGCCGGTTTCCGGCAATGCCCCCGGGACCCTGCCCTGCCCCACTTCTGCGGCCTTACGCGCCAGGCTGTTCAACTGACGGCTGGCGCGGCCGACCAGGTGCAGCGCGGTCACCACGGTCAGCAAGGCACCCAGCAGGAATACCCCGACCGCCGCCAGCGGCGCTTGCAGCGCATAGCGATCCTGGTCGTAGCCGACTCGTAATCGCTTGTGCGCCAGGAGAATATCCAGCCAGACCCAGCGGGGCTCCGGTCCGCGCTTGAGTACGATGGCCTGCTGCATGCGGCGGCCTAGGGAAGCCGCCAGGAGTTCGCCGAACCAGGTCGGCGCCGCCACCTGGGCCAGGGGTTTGATCGCCTCGCCCAGTTCCAGGTCATGACGGAAGGCCAGTTCCATCTCGTAATCGGTGCGGGTCTGCGGCGGCAACTCCACCCAGGTCTTGGCCGCCAGGGAAATCTTGCCCGCCAGGTCATCCGCCGAGCGCGCCGCCATGGGCCGAATCAGGGTCAGCCAGACCACCACGAAAGCCAGGCTCTCGAACACCAGGAACGCCAGCAACAGGGCGACTGCGGTGCGGCCGAACAGGGTACGGGGGAGGAAGTTCGACAAACTCATGGATACGAATACATCCGCATCACCCGCGCCCCTTGGGCGCAAACAGATAACCCTGACCCCAGATCGTGCGGACATAGACCGGATTGGCGGGGTCGTCCTCCAGCTTGCGGCGCAATCGGGTCACGCGCACGTCGATGGAACGGTCGAAGGGGTCGCGCTCATAGCCTTTGAGCCAGTCCATGATTTGGTCGCGCGAAAGGGCCCGGTTGGGATGTTCCACGAACACCTTGAGCAGGGTGAATTCGGCCTGGGTGAGTGGGATATCGACCCCCTCGCGGGCGAGGGCCTGCGCCGCGACATCCAGGCGGAAGGGGCCGAAATGAACGCTTTCATCATGCACTGCCTCAACCTCGCCCCGGCGCAATACCGCCCGGATGCGGGCAAGCAGTTCGCGCGGATTGAACGGCTTGGCGAGATAATCGTCGGCGCCGACTTCGAGGCCGACGATGCGGTCGATATCCTCGCCGCGAGCCGACAACATGATCACGGGCAGCGAGCGTCGCGCCTTGATGCGCCGGGTCAGGGCCAAACCATCCTCGCCCGGCAACATCAAATCCATCACCACGAGATCGGGCAAGGCCAGCGCCATGCGCTCATCCATCTCGCGGCCATCGCGCGCGGTCTCCACGAGAAATCCCTGCCTCACCAGATATTCCGAGAGCAGGTCGCGCAGGCCCGCGTCGTCGTCCACCACCAACACCCTTTCCATCACGTCACCTCGAAACAATTTGTTACAAATCTAACGCATGTGGAAACCCCTGTATTGTCACCTCCCGCTTAACATCCGACTCGTGGAAAGGAACTGCGATGAAGATTCTGCTGGCCCTGTTGCTCTGCGCGATCACTACGTCCGTCCTGGCGGGTGAGGGCGCGGCCGCCCAACTCACACAGGAAGAGCGCAACTGGCTGCGCGAACGCTGGCGCCTTGCCAGCCCGGAAGAGCGCTTGATGATGCGGCGCCAGTTTCAGGAAATGCTGCAAACGCTCACCCCCGACCCTCACTCGGGGGCGGGCTTAGTCCCGTGGCTGGGCGTCCCGCCCCCCAGCCCCGCAGATATCGCCGGAGCAGCGAGCAACTTCGGCGCAGGATTCGAGCAACGCCGCCCGGACCGGTCTGGCGCGCCGAACCCAGACCCCGCCGGCTGGTTCTGGCGCTAACCTGGGTTAAACCGGGTGTGGAGGTTGGACGGCAGACTTCGCGGCTACATTCAATGCGTAGATTCAGATTTCCTGATTCAAACCGGGATTTAGGCGGTAAATTCTGGAAGTGGGTTGGCATGATGTTCGCTTGAAATAATGCTCGGGTGCGCAGCCGCACAACATGGCGAACAGGAACGACGATGAGGCAACGCTTGCTGCCGGGTTTCCCGGAGGGGCACTGCGGATTGGTGAGATGGTCAGCATGCTGGTAAAGGATGGGCAGGTTACGTATTTCATTGGTAACTTCTCAATAAGTCACGGCATAGTGCGGTCAGCGCCCGTTCACGCGGGGTAGTGATGTAAGCCACCCCAGGCAGGTTGAAGAAGCACTGGCGAGTCCTGTAGCGCAGGCTGGGATGGTGGTGCGCCTTAGTCGCGAAAAGGGCCTGCCATCCCAGCCAGGGGCAACGCCCCTGGAAGTGAAACCAACACCCATGAGGGCTGAAAGCCCGTCCCATCCTCATCGCCGTACCGCAATCGCTTTCTCGAAATGGCTAAAGACCCAATACCCGAAAAGAGGGCCAGGCGCATTCCAGAATTTATCGTCTAAATCCCGGTCTGGATCAGGAATTCTGATCTTGTGCCACAATTTTTCGATACGGTTCAGTTCCGGACTGTAAGGTGGCAGGAAATAAAGCTTCAGCCAGTGTAGGGACTTGCCCCCTGATCGGGAAATGCGCCCGCCCCACCCGGTTTACGGGATCATCTCAGTCACCAGTATGGGCAGGCATGCCAGGTGGCTTGTCGCCGCCGCTGTCGCGGGCTGGCTCGACACGGCAAGGCGCCTGGACACAGGGCACAGTGAACTCAAAGAGGCTGCCCACGCCCAGGCGGCTCTCGACCCGAATGCCGCCGCCCATCAATTCCAGGACGCGTTTGGCGATGGCCAATCCCAGCCCGGTGCCGCCGAACTTGCGGGTGGTGGAGCCATCCGCCTGCAAGAAGGGGTCGAACACCTGGCTCAGTTGTTCCGCATCCATGCCGATGCCAGTGTCCGCGACCTTGAACACCAATTTGTCACCCTGCCGGGATAGTGACAGGCTGACGCTACCGGTTTGCGTAAACTTGACGGCGTTGGACAGGAGGTTGAGGAGTACCTGGCCCAAACGCTGTGGATCGCCAAGACAGGTTTGCGGCAGCTCTGGGTCGAGATTTACCCGCAGTGCAAGGCCCTTGGCTTGCGCCGCTGCGCCGACATTTTCGACCGCCTGACTGACCACGTCGGTGAGGATGGTTTCCGTCTTTTCGATGCGAAGTTTGCCCGCCTCGATATTGGAGAAGTCGAGAATGTCATTGATGACCCTGAGCAGGCGTTTTCCAGAACCCAGGATTTGATTGAAGGCGTTGAGTGCCTTCTCGGGGTATTGAAAATTGCGCACACCGATCTCGGCGAAGCCCAGCACCCCATTGAGCGGGGTGCGAATCTCGTGGCTCACGTTGGCCAGGAATTCACGGCGCAATCGGGCCAGGTTCTCGGCCGCCTGCAGAGCCTGCTCGCGAGCCTGGGCTGCGGCGCGTTGCGCGCTCACATCGACCAGGCTGGTCACCGCACCGACGACCAGCCCATCCCGAACCATGGGGTGAGTGGCACACATCACGGGAACCTCATGGCCTTCGGCATGCCAGTAAACCTCGTTGTCGATGCGGGCGTCCTGTCCGAGTCGCAGGGCGTTGTGGGTAGGACACTCCACGAACGGGTAAGGCGAGCCATCGGGCTTGCTGTGGTGGAACAGGCTGTGAGCGAAACGACCCAGAATCTGCTCCGACGCATAGCCCAGCAAGGCGCAGGCTGCCGGATTGATGAAGGTGATGCGGCCCTCGGCATCGACGCCGTAGAGACCGTCAGCACTGGCATTGAGGATGTGGCTGGCCCGTGCCTCCGTTTCCATCAGTCTGCGGCTGCGTTCCTGAACCAGAGCCTCGAGATGGCTACGGTGCTGCTCCAGTTCGCTCTCGATCTGCTTGCGTTGCGTGATGTCGACCAGAACACCGATCTCCCCCCCGGCCGTGCCGTCGCCGCGCAGGACATTCGATTTGTAAAAGAGCACGTCGCGCATTATTCCTGAAGTCGTCTGGATCACAGACTCGAACACCCTGTCACCGGGGCTCCGTGAAAGGGCCGCACCCGCGACTTCGCGCTGCAGGACGACCTCCGGCAGCGCCTGGTTCAATCCGGACCTACCGATGATTTCAGTGCGAGTCCTGCCCAGGATATCCTCGAAGGCGCGGTTGCAGCCCTGGCAGCGACCCTCGACATCCTTGTAATAGACGGGAACCGGAATGCTCTCCAGCAGCGCCGACTGAAACAACAACTGCTCGTGTAACGCTTCCTTCGCCGCGAGCAGTCGCTGATTCAGCTTCATGGCACTGATGTCGGTCATGGCCATGCGCAGCGTAGGGGGCGTGGCCTCGACGCGCAAACAGTCGAGATGGACATCCACGCTGGAACCCTCGCCGCGCTGCAACATCAGCTCGATCCCCTCCTTTCCAGACGGCTGACCCATGACCCTGTGGAACTGAAGTTGCCAACGATCCCGGTCTTCCAGAACGACGCAATGATCGAAGCGACGGTGCAACAGCTTGGCACGCTCGACGCCGATGAGGCTGGCACCGGCGAGGTTGATCTCGGCGACCCGGCCCGCCAGATTGAGGGTGAGATAGCCCACCGGGGCAAACTCGTAGAGATCGACATAACGGTCGCGGGATTCCTCCAGCGCAAGCTGGGCGCGCCGCAACTCCTCGTTCTGCATCTCCAGTTCGATCTGATGCACACGGAGTTCGTGCAACAATTCCTCCGCGGAATGAGAGAACGGACCCTCTCCCGGGCTATGGGCGAGCCGCGCCTCCGCCTCGTGCCTCAATTGTGGTGAAAATTTTGAACTCATGGATCGTGGCCTTATTCCCGGATCGGCGAACCCGCCTTTCTCCTAGGCATTTCTACTTGCACAACTCCCAGAATGGTCCCGGTCTTCCTGAACGACGCAGAGATCGAAGCGACGTTGTATCCGTTTCGTACGCTCGACCCCAACAAGAAATCAGACGGATCAAATCGGCCCCGCCACACGACAACCGGGGAGTTACAGGGCGTCCAGACCGCGCGCCAGGTCGTGCCGCAAATCCACCACGGCCTCCAGGCCCACCGCGATGCGCAAGAGCCCGTCGCCGATGCCGGCGGCGGCGCGTTGCTCCGGGCTCATGCGGCTGTGCGTGGTGCTGGCGGGATGGGTGATGGTGGTGCGGGTGTCCCCCAGGTTGGCGGTGATGGAGAGGAGCCGGGTAGCATCGACCACTTGCCAGGCAGCGTCCTTGCCACCGACGACTTCGAAGGCGACGATGCCCCCACCCGTCTTCTGTTGCCGCATCGCCAATTCATGTTGCGGGTGTGAGGGCAGGCCGGGATAGAGCACGCGGCTCACCTTGGGATGCCCGGACAGCCAGGTCGCCAGTTCCAGTGCGTTGGCCGAATGCGCCTGCATGCGCAGATGCAGGGTTTCCAGCCCCCTGTGCAGCACCCAGGCATTGAACGCGGAAAGCGTGGGCCCCGCCGTGCGCAGGAAGGTATACACGCCTTCCATCAAATCCTTGCCGCCCAGCACGGCGCCTCCCAGCACCCGCCCCTGCCCATCCAGGTACTTGGTGGCGGAGTGGATGACGATGTCGGCACCCAGTTGCAAGGGCTGTTGCAGGATCGGCGTGCAGAAGCAGTTGTCCACAGCCAGCCAGGCGCCATGCGCGTGGGCGATGTCGGCGAGCGCACGGATGTCGCTGACTTCGGTGAGTGGGTTGGAGGGCGACTCGACGAAGAACAATCGGGTATTGGGGCGCACCGCCGCGCGCCATTCCTCCGGATCGGTCGGTGAAACGAAAGTCGTCTCGACGCCGAAGCGGCCGAGGATATTGCTGAACAACTGCACCGTGGAACCGAAGATGGACCGCGAGGCGACCACATGCTCGCCGGCTTTCATCAGGCCCATGACCGTGGCGAGTATGGCCGCCATGCCGGAGGCGAAGGCCACACAACGCTCCGCGCCTTCGAGAGCGGCCAGGCGCTCCTCGAACATGGTGACGCCGGGATTGGTGAAACGGGCGTAAATCGGTCCGGCCTCGGCGCCGGAAAAGCGCGCAGCGGCCTCGGACGCGCTGTCGAAGACGAAACTGGAGGTGAGATACATCGCCTCGGCGTGTTCGTTGAACTGGCTGCGTTGGGTGCCCGCGCGAACCGCAAGGGTTTCGGGCTGGAAAGGTTGTTCCGGAATCATGTCGATCTCCTGGTTAACGGTGAAACAGCCGACTGGGGGCCGGTACTAAGTAGGGCCGCTAAACATATTTGGTTTGCCACCGGGCTCCCTCACCCTGCCCTCTCCCGAAGGGGGAGGGTTCCACCCCCTTCCCCCTCCGGGGGAAGGGCCGGGGATGAGGGCCTGCGCCGGCAGCTTAATGAAGGCAAAATGAGCTACGCGACATTACTTACTCGCTGCCCCTCGCTACTCGTTCCCAGCCAGATTCAGATCCATCTGCCGGGTGGTCGGAGCGTAGGGTAATTCGCCGTTCCTCTGTCCTTCCAGACGGACCAGGTAGTCCTCATCGACATCACCGGTGACGTAGCAGCCGTCGAAACAGGAGGCATCGAACTGTTCGAAGGCCGGATGTACGGATTTCACCGCGGCGATGAGATCGGGCAGGTCCTGGTAGATCACCCCGTCTGCGCCGAGTTCCCTCGCGATTTCCTCGTCCGTGCGGCCATTGGCCAACAGCTCCGCGCGCGTGGGCATGTCGATGCCGTAGACATTGGGGAAGCGCACCGGCGGGCTGGCGGAAGCGAAATACACCGCGCGGGCACCGGCGTCACGCGCCATCTGGATGATTTCCCGGCTGGTCGTGCCTCGCACGATCGAGTCGTCCACCAGCAGCACGTTCCTGCCCTTGAACTCCAGCGGCATGGCGTTCAGCTTCTGGCGCACCGAACGCATGCGCGAAGCCTGGCCGGGCATGATGAAGGTGCGACCAATGTAACGATTCTTGATGAACCCTTCCCGATACGGCAGTCCCAGGCGTGAAGCCAGTTGCAAGGCGGATGGCCGACTGGTGTCGGGGATGGGGATGACCACGTCTATGGGCAGGTGGCTGAAGTCGCGCAGTATCTTCTCGGCCAGGTACTCACCCATGCGCAGGCGCGCCTCGTAGATCGAGGCACCATCCATGATGGAATCGGGGCGGGCAAAATAGACGTATTCGAAGATGCAGGGTGTGGACCGGGTTGCACTCGCGCACTGGCGGCTGTGCATTTCACCATCCAGGGTGATCAACACCGCCTCGCCCGGCAGGACATCGCGCACCACCTTGTAGCCCAACGGCTCGGCCGCCACGCTCTCGGAGGCGAGTATCCACTCCCCGGCATCACCTTGCCTCTGCCCGATCAGCAGGGGGCGGATGCCGTTTGGATCGCGGAAGGCCAGCAAGCCGAAGCCGGCAATCATTGCCACCACCGCGTAGGCGCCCTTGCAGCGCCGGTGCACGCCTACGACCGCATTGAACACATCGTCGACGGTGAGGCGGTGCCCATGCACGGCCTCCTGCAATTCGTGCGCGAGGACGTTGAGCAATACCTCCGAATCGGAACCGGTGTTCACATGGCGCAAGTCGTCCATGAACAGTTCCCGCTGCAAGGTCGCGGTATTGGTCAGGTTGCCGTTGTGGGCGAGGACGATGCCAAACGGCGAATTGACATAGAACGGCTGCGCCTCGGCCGGGCTGGAAGCACTGCCAGCCGTGGGGTAACGAACGTGGGCGATGCCGATGTTGCCCATCAGATTGCGCATGTCGCGGGTGCGAAAGACGTCGCGCACCATGCCTAAGTTCTTGTGCATGTGGAACATGCTGCCGTCCATGGTAACGATGCCGGCGGCATCCTGGCCACGGTGTTGCAGCAGTTGCAGCGAGTCATAGAGCGGCTGGTTGACGGGCTGACTGGAAACGATGCCGACGATGCCACACATGGATTAGGCCTCAGTGGTATTGAATCAGAGCTGCCAGTTCTGCGGGCAGCCAGGGTTTGATCTTGGTGGCAGCCTGCTCCAGGTAGCCGTGAATCAGGGAAGCCTGCCAGGCCTGGGTCTTGGGCAGGGCAGTCAGCCCTGCCACCAGGGTCAGCAGGAGCAGGATCATGACGCCACGCGCGCTCCCGAACAAGCCGCCCAGCAGGCGGTCATAGGGCCCCAGGCCCGCCATCCTGACCAGGCCGCCCAGCATGGCGGCGATCAGGCTGGCGGCGATCAGCACGACCACGAAGATCAACAACAAGGCTGCGGCATGCGCCAGACCCGGCGTGCCAGGCAGCCAGGGCGTAAGCCAGGGCGAGAAAATCTTCGCGGCGTAGAAGGCCGCGAACCAGGACAACAAGGAAAACAGTTCGCGTGTCAACCCTCGCATCAGGCCACGGATGCCAGAAAACAGAAATATCCCGAGAGCGATCAGGTCCGGCGAAGTCATGGCACCATCAGGGTCCGAGCAAAACCGAGGTAAAGCCATGGGCCTTGAGCCTGGACTGGACTTCCTGGGCACGATCCCTTTCCGGAAACGGACCTACCCTCACCCGGTATTGGTCATTGGAGGTGAGCAGATCGACCTTGAAGCCGGCTTCTTCGACCTTCTCTCGCAACTGTCCGGCATTGCTGGCGCTGGCGAAAACGCCCAGTTGCAGATAAAAACCATGACTGGCGAAGGGCCCGCTAGGCTTGGGCAAGGGCTTGGCCTTCTCCACGGCCTTGGCCTTCTCAACAGGCTTGACCTTCTCAACGGATTTGGGCTGCTCGTCCTCTTGAGCGCCGGCCTTCTCGCCGTTGTTCTTCAGCGTCGCGGCCTTGGCAACCGATTCGTCGTCGGACGCTGGCTCCACGGATTGCGGGGCCACAGGGGTCTGCGGCTTGACGGTGGCGGCTTCAGGCGCCACCACTGACAGCGTCGGTTCGGCCTCCTGAGGCGGCGCTTCTTTCGCGGTGACCACGGGGCGGGCTGGCACCGCGGGGAGCGCCTCGAAGGGGGTGCTGGGCGCTGGAATACGGATGTCCACATCGGGCCCCAGCGGCCTGGGATCGGGATCGAACAGCATGGGCAGGATCAGCACGGCGGTAAGCGCGAACGCGATGGCCCCCACCAGACGTCGCCGGGCGCGACGACGCAAGGTCATCTGGTCCTGGGTCGTAGCATCCTGGGTCGCGGAAATGTCAGCCATGCGGGTTCGTTAGGGTGCGAAAGAAGCCATCACTTCGGCCACAGTGTGGAAGGAACCAAAAACGGCGATTGTATCAGCCGGCTCCGCCTGTCGGCACGCCACAGCCCATGCAGTGACCACATCGTCATACACTTGGCAGACCAGGGAGCGCGCCGCCAAACGCGAACCCAGGGCAGCACCCGCCAGCCCGCGTGGCCCGGCCAGTCCCGCCACATGCCAGAAGTCAATATGGGGGGCGAGCGAAGCGATCACGCCGTCCGCATCCTTGTCGGACAGCATGGCGAAGACGGCATGGATTTTTCCCACTGGAGGCAAGGCAGCCAGATTTGCCGCCAAGGCGCGCGCAGCATGAGGGTTGTGGGCGACATCGAAGATGCGTAGCGGCGCCTGGCCCACCACCTGGAAGCGCCCGGGCAGGCGCGCCAGCACCAGGCCGGCGCGGACCGCCTGCGTGGTCACCGGCAGGCGTTGGCGCAGGACATGCAGGGCGGCGATGGCACAGGCGGCGTTGGAAAATTGGTGCACCCCATGCATCGTCGGGCGCGGCAAGGCGGGGAATACCGCATCACGCACCCGGCAAATCCAGGAGACCTCGGCGGTTTCGATGCGGATCTGCCCCCCCAGACACAGCAGATCGGCGCCGATGCGGTCCGCATGCTCGATCACGCTGGCCGGTGGCTCCGAGTCGCCGCAGATGGCGGGGCGACCCGGGCGAAAGATGCCGGCCTTCTCGAAGCCGATCGCCTCGCGTGTGTCGCCCAGGTAGGCCTGGTGGTCGAGATCGACGCTGCTCACCACGGCGACATCGGCATCCCACAGGTTCACCGCGTCCAGACGTCCGCCCAGACCCACCTCCAGGACCGCAACGTCGATGCCCCCGTCCTGGAACAGCCACATCGCGGCCAGCGTGCCCTGCTCGAAATAGGTCAGAGGGATATCGCCGCGGGCGGTTTCCACCGCGCGGAAGGCGCGGCACAGGTCGGCATCGGAGGCCTCGCTGGCCGCGATCCTGACCCGCTCGTTGTAGCGCAGCAGGTGCGGCGACGTGTAGCAGCCGACACGATAACCCGCCGCATCGAGTATGCCTTCCAGGTAAGCGCACACGGAACCCTTGCCATTGGTGCCAGCCACCGTGATCGTGGGAAATAACGGACCGAGCAGGGCCAGCCGAGCGGCCACCACGCGAACCCGGTCCAGGCCGAGCACGATGGCGGTGCGATTGCGGGCTTCGAGTAGCTCCAGCCAGCCGTTCAACTCACCCGGGACGGGGGACAAAGGCTAGTTTGGCGAGGGCTTGCGCGCGAGTTGCGCGCACAAGCGGGATAGTGCCCGCTTCATCTCGCGGCGGTCGATGATGCGATCGATCGCGCCGTGTTCCACGAGAAATTCGGCACGTTGAAAACCTTCCGGCAAGGTTTCGCGCACGGTCTGTTCGATCACACGCGGCCCGGCAAAGCCGATCAGTGCACGGGGCTCGGCCACGTTTACATCGCCTAGCATGGCGAAGCTGGCAGAAACGCCGCCCATCGTCGGATCGGTCAGCACCGAGATGAAGGGCAGGCGATTGGCGGAAAGCTGCGTCAGCGCCGCCGATGTCTTGGCCATCTGCATGAGCGACATCAGGCCTTCCTGCATGCGCGCGCCGCCGCTGGCGGAAACGCAGATGAAGGGCTTCTTGTCGCGGATCGAGGCCTCGACACCGCGCACGAAACGCTCGCCCACGACCGCACCCATGGAGCCGCCCATGAAGCGAAACTCGAAGGCTGCCAGAGTCACCGGGACGCCATGCATGCGACCTTCCATGACCACCAGTGCATCCTTCTCCTCGGTCTCTCGCGCGGCATCGATCAGCCTGTCCGCGTAGCGCTTGCTGTCCTTGAACTTGAGCACATCCATGGGCAGGATATTGGCACCGATCTCGACGCGCCCGTCCTCATCGAGCAACATATCCAACCTCCTGCGCGCGCCTATGCGCAGATGGTGATTGCATTGCGGGCAGACGTGCAAGCCGAGGTCCAAGTCCGCTGCGTAGAGCACCGCATCACAGGATGGGCACTTGCTCCACACGCCTTCGGGCACGACCTTCTTGGTCGCCTCATCGACACGCCGCTTGATCTTGGGGGGAATGAGTTTCTGGAACCAGCTCATGGTTTCATCCTATCTTAACGTCGCGCCGCAGCGCTATTAGCTCCCCTCGCCCGCAAGTGGGAGAGGGGCTGGGAGTGAGGGGGACACCGAATTCGGTCACGCAGAGGCCTTGTCCAGTGCGGCGCGCACGCCGGCTACAAAATATCGTACATTATCGAGCATCCATTCGGGTGCGGAGGCCTCGATTTCTTCGACGATGCGCGAACCGATCACCACCGCGTCCGCCACCTCGGCCACCCGCCGCGCCGTTTCCGCGTCACGGATGCCGAAACCCACGCCGATCGGCAAGCTGATGTACTCGCGCAGTTGCGGCAACTTCGCGGCGATGCCCGCAACGTCCAGGTAGCCGGCTCCGGACACGCCCTTGAGCGACACGAAGAAGACGTAACCTCGCGCCAACTTTGCCACCTGCCGGATGCGTTCCGCGTTGGTGGTAGGGGCC
>CAISDD010000477.1 GCA_903883985.1 uncultured Pseudomonadota bacterium
CAGGTTTCCGCGCCGGAGCGCGCGCTAATGGAGGTACTGAGTGAAGTCGGCGTGCGCCAACCGCTGCAGGAGGCGCGGGAACTCGCGGAAAGCACCTACAGCTTGCGTGCCGACGTTCTGAGCGAACTCCTTCAGCGCTGCACCAGTGTCAAGACCGTGCGGCTGTGCCTACAGCTCGGCCGGGAACTATCCCTGCCCTGGGCGGCGAAGCTGGATCCCGCCCAACTGCCCACCGGTAGTGATCGCCCCTGGGTATCCCGATCTTCCGACGGTCTGCTGGTGCTCAAGCCATGAACCCGGTCTACCTCGATACCGCGCGCCTGCTGACGCAGATCGCGCCGTTAGTTTTCTCGGACGGCGCGTTCGCGCTCAAGGGTGGAACCGCGATCAATATGTTCATCCGCGACCTGCCGCGGCTGTCAGTCGATCTCAACCTAGTCTTTATCGATCACAGCCTGCCGCGCGACAAAGCACTGGAGCGCATCAATGAGGCTATCCGGCAATCCGCCGATCGCCTGAATGCACGCGGTTTCCAGACCCGTACGACCATGATGGCGGATACCGGTGAGACCAAGCTACTGGTGCGCCGCAGCGGCATCGAGGTCAAGATTGAAGTCAATTTCGTGATGCGCGGCACCGTTCATCCAGTTCGCCAGGCCACTTTGACGCCCAAAGCGCGCGAGGTGCTGCTGGCCGACCTGGAGATCCCGGTTGTGTCGCTGGAGGATGTATATGGCGGCAAGCTGGTCGCAGCCATGGACCGGCAGCATCCTCGCGACCTGTTCGACGTGATGCAGCTCTTAGCACATGAAGGCATTAGCCCCGGCATCCGGCGTGCGTTCGTCGTCTACCTGGCATGCCACAACCGGCCTTTGCACGAGGTTCTATTCCCGACGTTACGAGACCTCAGCCAGGAGTACGAACGCAACTTCAAGGGCATGACGTCCGAACCCGTGGAACTGCCCGAACTGCTCGCTGCACGCGAGCGGATGGTTCACGAACTGCAGAGCGGCCTGGACGCGGACGAGCGCCGGTTTTTACTATCCCTGGTCGCCTACCAGCCTGAATGGCCGGTGCTCGGAATCTCGCACCTGGAACAGCTACCCGGCATCCGCTGGAAGCTTCACAACCTCGGGCAGTTGCAGAAGGCCAATGCCAGGAAATTTGCCGAGCAGGCCGACATGCTCGCCCGACTGTTGGCGTAGGCCAGTGGATGTTTCCGAAAGACGACCGCGACCACGCTCCGCAGAGAACGAATGACCCTTTGTCAGGCCGTAGACTATCCTCGTTCGCACCCATGGCCCGCGCCGTGACCTGTAGCCGCTGTAAATTCCCAGAAACCGGACATTAAGCTGACCACTGCGGATACCCCGCGACGGCAAAAGATCATGAACTTCTCCGAAACGATCGCCACCCTCAACAGCGCATCCGCCTTTGATCTCTACCGCCTGCGAGCTGCCATCGATCGTGTTCTTGATCACCCAGGATGGGTGGACGCCGTGAGATCGCGGCTCAGAATAGGCCAGTCCGTCGAATATTTTGACCCATCGACCAATCGATCCCACCCAGGACAGATACTCGAATTGCGGCGCAAACAGGCGGTCGTCCTCGACCTGGCTACCCAGAAGCGCTGGCTGATTTTGTACGTGGCCATCAACCTCGACGGTGCCGACGTCGATATCCGCGAACAGCCGAAACAGGGGCTGGGACGAAACGAGGTGGCGATCGGCGATCTCGTCGGCTTCGTCGATCGTAGCCAGCAACAGCGAAGCGGCCGGATCGTCCGCCTCAACGACAAGACGGTTACGCTGATCTGCGGGCAACAGCCGTGGCGGGTTGCATACGGCCTGCTGCATCGTGTGGTCGACTCCAGCGCCTTCAGCGGTGAAACGCTGGAACTGGAGGTGATGGAATCACACGCCGAGTCCGTAGAGGCCGAGCGAGATGAGTAAAGCCGCGGACAAGCATGCCTGGGCGTTTGCGCCACGCTTCCGCAGAGGGGGCTTCGGCTGGCGTTCGGAACCGGCCATTGTCCGCATCAAGGAGGCGATTGCCGAGATCAAGGCGGTTAGCCGGAAGGCGCCGCTTCTCGCCGCCGAGGGCGCGGTGCTGTTCCTGCAAAAGCTGTCCCCGGCTCTTGAGAACATCGACAGTTCATCCGGCGCCATCGGCACGGCCGTCAGTCGGGCCATCGAGGCGTTGGCACCCATCATCGCCAAGGCGCCGGCCGACGTGCCAACCCGCCGCAAATGGCTGGAATTGCTCTACCAGGCCCATGCCGATGACGCGATTCCCTACATCGAAAGCCTCGCCGACTATTGGGGCGAGCTTTGCGCCTCTCCGGAGCTCGCAGCCGAATGGGCCGAGCGCCTGGTGGGTACCGTCGACACCGTATGGAGCCGTGGGCGGGAAGAGCACGGATTTTTTCATGGGACCAACATGTGCTTGTCGGCCCTGCTCGCCGCCGGGAGGCACGAACAGTTGCTCGCTTTGCTAGACAAATGCCCTTACCCCTTCTGGTCGTACCGGCGATGGGGTGTGAAGGCGCTTATCGCGATGGGCAAGAAGACCAAGGCATTGCATTAAGCAGAAGCGTCGCGAGGTCTGAACGAGCCCCTTGGGCAGATTGCTGAGGCGTGCGAAGCCATCCTCCTGTCGTCTGGCCTGGCTGACGAGGCCTACCAACGGTACGCGTTCGATGCCAATCGGGCGGGCACGTACCTCTCGACGTTTCGGGCGATCTGCCGGAAATACCCGCACAAGACGCCGGAGGCCATTCTGGAGGATCTGGTCGCCAGTACGCCGGGCGACGAAGGCAAATTGTTTGCCGCGGCCAAGGACGCGAAGCTGTATGGCCTCGCGCTGAAGCTCGCCCAGAAATCGCCAGTGGATCACCGCACACTGAGCCGCGCGGCGGCGGATTACACAGAAACCGAGCCGTCCTTCGCGCAGAATTGCGGGCTGATGGCGCTTTACTGGATTTGTGCGGGTCGTGCCTTCGACGTGACCACCAGCGAAATACTGACGGCCTACGATCTGACACTCCGCGCGGCCGAGGTTGTGCAATCCAGGGACGCCGCGTTGAAGCAGATCCGAAATATGCTCAAAGGCTTCCCGCAGGAGCGTTTGGTTACGGGAGTTCTTGCACGTGCAGCGGAATTGTGGCTTGTTGATCCATCCGTCTGAAGGGGTTCAGCAGAATGCTCTTCGTTGCTCCGCTATAGCGAAGCTGGTCATTGTCAGCCAGATCGCCGATTTCGGCGCGGCGATGACAGGCGCCTGTTGTTTCGCCTTCTCCGACAGGCTGTTCCCAGTTATCGAACAGCCATTCATCCAGGTCCACAACGGCTCAGGCTGCCGCCAACAGCGAGGCCTCCACCTGGACGATCACATCGTCGAAGGGCATGAACACGCGCCCTTCCGGGTCTTTCTCGACCAGGCCATGCTCACACAGGCGTTGCA
>CAISDD010000478.1 GCA_903883985.1 uncultured Pseudomonadota bacterium
GACTGGAAAGTGAGGGGGCAGTACCTGCGCTGGTTTTTCAAGACGGCACTGCGCGGATTTCTGCCCGACGAGATCATCGACAAGACCAAGCATGGCTTCGGTCTGCCCTTTGGCGTCTGGGCCCGTGATTACGCGCCGCTACGCGAACGCATTGAAGACCGCCTCTCCGATTTTCGCAAGCGAGGTCTGCTCACTCCCGCCTACGTCGACCATCTGCGCGACCTGCACCTGTCCGGCCACGCCACCTACTTCGGCAAGATGCTCTGGGTGATGCTCACACTGGAAGAGTGGCTGGCGGCGAGGGGGCTGTGACGCAATGGTGCGTCGATTGAGCGTGGCTGTCGCCGCTTCTGCGCCTTACAGCCACGGCTTGCACCTGGCGGGTGTCCAACATGGTTTGCCCGTTCTGCGCCGCCTGGGTCAGGTCGAGTACGAATCTACCTGGCACGCCATGCAGGTGTTCACTGCTGCGCGCGACGCCGGCACACAGGATGAAATCTGGCTGCTCGAACACCCGCCGGTATTCACTTTGGGTCAGGCTGGCAAGCGCGAGCACCTGCTCGAAGACATCGGCATTCCCGTCGTGGCCATCGACCGCGGCGGTCAGGTGACTTATCACGGCCCGGGCCAGGTAGTGGCTTATCTCATGATCGATCTGCGGCGGCGTGGCTATGGGGTGCGCGAATTGGTGCGGCGTCTGGAACAGGCGGCTATTGACTCGCTAGCCGAGTGGAACATCGCGGCCGAACGTCGAGAAGGCGCCCCCGGCGTCTATGTGCATGGCGCCAAAATCGCCGCGCTGGGCCTGCGTGTGAAGGGCGGCTGTACTTACCATGGTCTCAGCATCAACGTCGATCTCGACCTGGCACCATTTAGTGCCATCAATCCCTGCGGCCACGCCGGCATGGCCGTCACCCGCACGCTTGACCTCTCTGCCGTGGCTTCCAGCGGAGAAGTCGCGGAGCGACTCGCATGGCATCTGTTGGCATTGCTCTGATGGGCACCGACCGGCTTCCCAATTCGCATGCTGCGGAAGGCCTACCGCGCCTGCTGCAACCAAGCCTCCAGTTGCTGTGGCGGCAAGGCTCCGGAGACGCGATCGACCTCACGGCCCCCCTTGAACAGGGCCAGCGTCGGGATGCTGCGGATGTTGTGCTGGCCGGCCAGCCCCTGTTCCGCCTCGGTATTGACCTTGACGAAGCGCACACGGCCGACGTACTGCACCGCCAACTTAGCGAAGGTGGGCGCAAACATCTTGCACGGCCCGCACCAGGGAGCCCAGAAATCCACTAGCACCGGCAGTCCCTCGCGCGATATAAACTTTGCGAAGTTGCTGGCGTTCAGGCCAATCACTTGCGCGGGCAGCACCGCTGCCCCGCACTTACCGCACCTGGGCTGTTGCTGCAGGCGTTCGTCAGGTACGCGGTTGACGGCGCCGCAGGCAGGACAGACGAGTTCCATGTGATTCTCCATATGTATA
The DNA here is from genome assembly GCA_903883985.1 of uncultured Pseudomonadota bacterium. GTDB lineage: Bacteria > Pseudomonadota > Gammaproteobacteria > Burkholderiales > Thiobacillaceae > PFJX01. The sequence goes on from CAISDD010000478.1 coordinate 1,481, forward strand.
CGAACAAGGCGAAGGTGGCGCCGTGGGGAGGTAAATCAAGTCGCATGGAAGGCCCGCGGGCCGAACGGCAGATTCCATGGAGAGGCCCAGTCGGGCGGCGCGCTGGCAGTGCTACTCGTCTCATTCCACAAAATAATGAGAGAGGTTGTTGACAGGGTTGATAACGCCGTATATAGTAGCGAACTCCTAACGCGGGGTGGAGCAGTCTGGCAGCTCGTCGGGCTCATAACCCGAAGGTCACAGGTTCAAATCCTGTCCCCGCAACCAGTTTTTGGTCGAAGTCTCTTGGGTTTGCCGAAAGGCGAGCCGAAAGAAACAGCTTGACTCGGTAGAATAAGTCTGTAGAATGCCGGCCTCTCGCTGCTGAAACGAAGCGGCGGGAAGGTGGGAA
>CAISDD010000479.1 GCA_903883985.1 uncultured Pseudomonadota bacterium
GGAACATGGGCACGAAGGCAAACACGAAATACAGGCTGCCCCCTAGTACCGTGGCCCATACGGCGATCTTTTCGCTGCGCGCGGACTGCACCCGCTGGAACACGTCCTGCTGCGGGATGGAACCCAGCATCATGGTGATCCAGGCGGCGAAGAAAGCCAGGATTTCCTTCGGATCGGCCGCCGGCCAGAAGCTGAATTTGCCGGAATGGAACGCGTGCTCGACCACGGCGCCGACGCCGCCGGCCATGCCGCTGACCTCGCCTCCGATCCAGAGCATGCCGATCATGATCACGATCATCTGCAGGAAGTCGGTGATGGCCACCGCCCACATTCCGCCGAACAGGGTGTAGACGAGGATGGTCGAGGAACCGATGAGCATGCCCGAGAGGCGGCTGATCTCGCCCCCGGAGACCACGTTGAACACCAGCCCCAGGGCAGTGACCTGCGCGCCGACCCAACCCAGGTAGGAGATCACGATGGCCAAGGTGGTGAGCACTTCCACGCCCCGGCCGAAGCGCTTCTTGTAGTAATCGCCTATGGTCAGCAGGTTCATGCGGTATAGCGGCGCGGCGAAAAAAACACCCACCAGGATCAGGCACAGCGAGGCGCCGAAGGGGTCGGCCACCACGCCGTGCAGCCCCTCCTGCAAGAAGGTAGCGGGTATCCCCAGCACCGTCTCGGAACCGAACCAGGTGGCGAATACCGTGGCGGTGACCATGTAGAAAGGCAGGTGACGCCCGGCGATGGCGAAGTCGCGCGTGTTGTGGACGCGGCTGCCGGCCCATAGGCCGATGCCTACCGAGACCATCCAGTAGAGAATGACGAAACCCAGCAGCATGTAAGCTCTTGCTCGAAGCGGTTGCGGGACGGCGCCGGCGCTGGGGCTGGAACCGCTGCGGGCGCGATAATGGCGCCATTATCCGGGAAAAATACGGCCACTCACCACTCACCACTCGCCACCGCCAAGTACGGGTATATTCGCGCCCTTGCCATGAACCGGCCGTCGCGAGGAGTCAAGGATGATGTCGAATACAGACCGGGCTAGGTCCGCAATGCCAGGCAGGGGAGGATGGCTACTGCCGCGAGCGATCGCGAATGCCTGCCGTTGCGGCTCGCTAGACACCAAGGCGAAGGCTAAAGTCATCCTGCGCATCCTTTACAAGCCGCTGCATGTCGCTCGCATCGAGCGCATGCTGCAAGAACAGGGGCTGGCCTTCATCAGCCGCCTCCATCCCCGGCTCTACGAGAAACCCTATCGACCCTACCTGGCCAGCGGCCTGGCTCCCGCGGACAAGGTCGATCTCATCGGCGGCCACTACCGCCTGTTGCGCGCGCACTTCAGCCTGGGCCACATCGAGACGATGTACACGACCAGGCAGCCTATGCTGAGCGCATTCCTGGCGCAGATGCAGTGCGAAGTGGATCTGCGCCACGACCGTCGCATGGAGAAGGAAGGGGAATTGACGCTGTGGCTGTCGTCCAAAGGCGCGACCATGTCCTCCGTGACTTTCGTCTTGCATCCGCGTGCGCTCTACATCGGCTCGCTGCAAGGTGGACAGGCGAGCCTGGAGGACATCCGCGGCTTTACCAAGCTATCTCAGGGGGTGCGACCACACAATTTCGTGGTATTCCTAGCGCGCCTGGTCGCCCGACACTTCGGCCTGCCCGCCATCCTGGCGGTCAACAACGAGGCGCACATCTATCAGGAGAAGAAGCGCACCCAGGAGCGCATCCAGTTCGACTATGACGCCTTCTGGGCCGAGAACGGCGGCGAATCGTCCGATCCGCGTTTCTTTCGTTTGCCCCTGCAACAGCCGCGCAAGGAACTGTCGGAAGTCGCCGCTAACAAACGTGCTCAGTACCGTCGCCGCTATGAATTCCTGGATGCGTGTGCCATCGAGTTCGAGCACGAACTGGCCGGGCTTGAATCCTGATTGCCGGGGCGTAGCGGCGTAGGGTGGATAAGCAAAGCGCATCCACCCTTGGCGGCTCGCGGCAGCAGCCCCTTAAACGGACGGATCAGTAACGGTAATGCTCCGCCTTGTACGGCCCGGTCACGGGCACGCCGATATAGGCGGCCTGTTGCTCGGTGAGTACGCTCAACTGCGCGTTGAGCTTACGCAGTTGCAGGCGCGCGACTTTTTCGTCCAGATGCTTAGGCAGCGTGTAGACGCCGATGGGATAGTCCCCGGTGCGGGTGAATAGCTCGATCTGGGCAATGGTCTGGTTGGCGAAGCTCGAACTCATCACATAGCTGGGGTGGCCAGTGGCGCAGCCGAGGTTCACCAGCCGGCCTTTCGCCAGCAGGATGATGCGATGGCCGTCGGGGAAGATGACGTGATCGACCTGGGGTTTGATCTCCTCCCACTGGTATTTCTCGATGCCGGCGACGTCGATTTCCGAATCGAAATGGCCGATATTGCAGACAATGGCCTGGTCTTTCATCTTCACCATGTGGTCATGGGTGATGACGTGGTAGTTGCCGGTGGCGGTGACGAAGATGTCGGCCTTGTCGGCGGCGTAGTCCATGGTGACGACGCGGTAGCC